>NZ_VDFY01000169.1 GCF_006228125.1 Micromonospora orduensis
GGGGAGTGGGTCTCCAGGGCGTTTCGCCGGGAGGCGCGGGCGAGGTCCGGATCCACCTCGTGGGCGTATGCCAGGTCGGGGTCGACGAGCTGCACCATGTGCACCAGCAGGTCCCCGGTCACCAGCACCCGTTCGTCGGCGGCCTCCAGCAGCACCGACTGGTGGCCGGGGGTGTGCCCGGGCGTCGGCAGCAGTCGTACCGCCGGGGTGAGGGTGGTGTCACCGTCGACCACCCGGAGCTGGCCGGCGGCGCGCAACGGCGCGATCAGGCCGGCCGGCAGGCGCGGACCGATCGTCTCCGCCGCGTCGAGTTCGGCGCGCTGCACGAGGTAGCTGGCGTTCGGGAAGTACGGCCGCCCCAGCGTGCCGGTGACCGCCCAGCCGATGTGGTCGCTGTGCAGGTGGGTCAGCACGACCGTGTCGACGTCGGCCGGATCGATGCCCGCGGCGACCAGCTCGGCGGGCAGCCGGCCGGGCACCGGCGCCCAGCTCGCGGCCGGGGAGTCCGCCGGCCCGATCCCGGTGTCGACCAGGGTGACCGGCCCGTCGCCGCTACGGATCGCGAAGCTGCGGAACGGCAGCCACCACTGCCCGTCGGCGGTCACCGAGCCGGGGTCGCGGCGGTCGGCCTCCCGCCAGTGCGCCGCTGTGGCCTCGGGGAACGCCTCGGCGCGGGGCTGGAAGAAGGGGCCCTCCCCGTCGGTGAGCGCGGTGACCGTGATAGACCCGAGGGTGCGGCTCAGAGGCATCGGGTGATGGTGCCAGGGAAATGCTGTGCCGTGCAGCCCGGTTTCCGCCGGCCGGTCGAGGCCGGGCTGGGGGCTGCCGGCCCAATTGCAGTACGCTCGTACTGCTTGAGCACGTGTCCCCCGAGAGGAGCGCCGGCCGATGGCGAAGATCAAGGTAAACAACCCGGTCGTAGAGCTCGACGGCGACGAGATGACCCGGATCATCTGGAAGCAGATCCGGGAGCAGCTGATCCTGCCCTACCTCGACGTCGACCTGCACTACTACGACCTGTCGATCCAGCACCGCGACGAGACCGACGACCAGGTCACCGTCGACGCCGCCAACGCCATCAAGGAGCACGGCGTCGGCGTCAAGTGCGCGACCATCACCCCGGACGAGGCCCGGGTCGAGGAGTTCGGCCTGAAGAAGATGTGGCGGTCGCCCAACGGCACCATCCGCAACATCCTCGGCGGCGTCGTCTTCCGCGAGCCGATCATCATGTCCAACGTGCCGCGGCTCGTCCCCGGCTGGACCAAGCCGATCATCATCGGCCGGCACGCCCACGGTGACCAGTACAAGGCCACCGACTTCGTCGTCCCCGGCCCGGGCACGGTGACCATCACCTACACCCCTGCCGACGGCGGCGCCCCCATGGAGATGGAGGTCGCCAACTTCCCCGGCGGCGGCATCGCCATGGGCATGTACAACTACGACGAGTCGATCCGGGACTTCGCCCGGGCCTCGTTCCGGTACGGGCTGGACCGCAACTACCCGGTCTACCTGTCCACCAAGAACACCATCCTCAAGGCGTACGACGGCCGGTTCAAGGACATCTTCGCCGAGGTGTTCGAGACCGAGTTCAAGGCCGAGTTCGACGCCGCCGGCATCACCTACGAGCACCGGCTGATCGACGACATGGTCGCCGCCGCGCTCAAGTGGGAGGGCGGCTACGTCTGGGCCTGCAAGAACTACGACGGTGACGTGCAGTCCGACACCGTGGCGCAGGGCTTCGGCTCGCTGGGCCTGATGACCTCGGTCCTGCTCTCCCCGGACGGCCGCACCGTCGAGGCCGAGGCCGCGCACGGCACCGTCACCCGGCACTACCGGCAGTACCAGAAGGGCGAGAAGACCTCGACCAACCCGATCGCGTCGATCTACGCCTGGACCCGGGGCCTGGCCCACCGGGGCAAGCTGGACGGCACGCCGGCGGTGACCGAGTTCGCCAACACCCTGGAGCAGGTCATCGTCGACACCGTCGAGGGCGGCCAGATGACCAAGGACCTCGCGCTGCTCATCTCGCGCGACGCCCCGTGGCTGACCACCGACGAGTTCATGAACGCGCTCGACGAGAACCTGGCCCGCAAGCTCGGCTGAGCCGGAGACACCACAGCACCGGAGCCCGTCGGCATCAGCCGGCGGGCTCCGGCGTGTCCGGTCGTCGACACGCCACCGGCGTCACTGCGGTCGGCGCGCCTCGTTGACCAGGGCGGACGAGATGCCAGTCGCGTCCAGGAAGGTTGACTTCGGTCGCCTCGCGGCAATGCCTGCCGATCAGCCAGCCTTCCCGGCTGTGTCGTGCACAGCCAGCCGTCCCTTCCCTGCGGGGGGCCCTGTCCCGGGCCCCCCGCGCCCTGTCTCACACCCTTTTCAGGCGGCGCGCAGCAACTCGGCGGCCCGCTCCGGGGAGATGTCGTTGATGAAGACGCCCATCCCCGACTCCGAGCCCGCCAGATACTTCAGCTTGTCCCTGGCCCGCCGGATGCTGAACAACTGAAGGTGCAGATGGCCCAGCTCCCGGTCGACCCGCACCGGCGCCTGGTGCCACGCCGAGATGTACGGCATCGGCATGTCGAACAGCCCGTCGAAGCGGCGCAGCAGATCCAGGTAGAGCGGCCCGAACGCGTCCCGCTCGCTGTCGCTGAGCGCCGGGATGTCCGGCACCACCCGGCGCGGCGCCACGTGCACCTCGAACGGCCAGCGGGCCGCCGCCGGGACGAACGCCGTCCAGTGCTCGTTCTCGGTGACCACCCGCTCCCCGGAGGCGCGTTCGGCGGCCAGCACGTCCGCGTACAGGTTGCCGCCGGTCCGCTCGGCGTGCCGCCGCGCCGCGGCCAGCAGTGCGCGGGTACGCGGCGTCACGAAGGGGTACGCGTAGATCTGCCCGTGCGGGTGGTGCAGCGTGACGCCGATCTCGACGCCCCGGTTCTCGAAGCAGAACACCTGCTCCACCCCGGGCAGTTCGCCGAGCACCTCGGTCCGGTCGGCGAGCGCGTCCAGCACGGTACGGACCCGGCGCGGGGGGAGACTGGCGAAGGAGGCGTTGTGGTCCGAGGTGAAGCAGACGACCTCGCAGCGCCCCAGGCCGGGGCGGACCGGCGTGAACGGGGTGATCTCGCCGGGCTCGTCGGCCACCCGGCCGCTCAGCGACGGGAACCGGTTCTCGAAGACGACCACGTCGTAGTCGGGAGCGGGGATCTCGGTCAGCCGGTCACCGACCGACGGGTCGAGGGGGCACTCGTTCGCCGGCGGGAGGAAGGTGCGGGTCTGCCGGTGCACGGCCACCGCCACCCACTCGTCGGTCAGCGGGTCGTAGCGCAGCTGGGACGCGGGCGGCGGCGGTGGCAGGTCCCGGCGGTCCGGCTGGTCGCGTACCGCGTCGTCGCGCTCGTCGAAGTAGATCAGCTCCCGGCCGTCGGCCAGGTCGATCGCGGTGCGCTTCACGGCGCCGTCCCCTCACTCGTCGGCGTGCGCGTCGCGCGTCCCGCCCCCGTCGCCTTCACGATGATCAACTCACCCACCTGTTCGCCGAGTACCCGTCGGGCGGGTGCGGGCAACGCCTCGTCGCTGACCAGCACGTGCGCCGCCGCCAGCCCGACGATCGAGGAGATGCCCACCGTGCCCCACTTGGTGTGGTCGGCGAGCACCACCAACCGGTCCGCCGCCGCCACCAACGCCCGGTCGGTCTCCGCCTCCATGAGGTTCGGAGTGGTGTAGCCGGCCCGTTCGGTGATGCCGTGCACGCCCAGGAAGAGCAGATCCAGGTGCAGTGTCCGGATGGCGTCGACGGCCAGCGGGCCGACCAGCGCGTCCGAGGGTGTGCGTACGCCGCCGGTGAGCACGACCGTCTGGTCCGGTCGACCGCCGCCGTGCAGGATCTCGGCCACCGGCAGCGAATTGGTCACCACGGTCAGGCCGGGCACGTCCACCAGCCTGCGGGCCAGCTCGGCGGTGGTGGTGCCGGCGGACAGCGCGACCGCCGCGCCGGGCCGGACGAGCTGCGCGGCCCGGTCGGCGATGGCGGCCTTCTCCGGCAGTTGGCGGACCGACTTGGCGCGGAAGCCCGGTTCGTCGGTCGAGCTCGGGCCGGCGGCCGTCGCGCCGCCGTGCACCTTGGCCAGCAGGCCGCGCTCGTGCAGCGCCTCCAGGTCGCGCCGGATGGTCATGTCGGAGACGCCGAACTCGGTGGCCAGGTCGGTCACCCGGACCCCGCCGGCGGACCTGACCCGTTCCAGGATGGCCGTCTGCCGCTGCTGAGCGAGCATTCGCCGTGCCTCCCCGGTCCACACGTACTCTCACGCGGTCGAACGTGTTCCAACAAAGGTGAACACTAGCGCGTAGCGGGTACCGGCGGAAGAAACGGGGGTACGCCTCAGCTGGACGGGATCTTCAACTCCACCCAGCCGGTCTCCGTCAGGTGCTGCAACACGGCCTCCACCGCCTCCGGCACGCTCACGTCGGTGGTGTCCAGCACCAGCTCGGCGTCGGTCGGCACCTCGTACGGGTCGTCGATGCCGGTCATGCCGGTGAGCAGGCCGGCGCGGGCCCGTGCGTACAGGCCCTTGCGGTCCCGCTGCTCGCACACCTCCAGCGGGGTGGCGACATGCACCAGCACGAAACCCGCCCCGGCGGTCAGGGCCATCTCCCGCGCGGTGGCGCGGGCCGCCGCGTACGGGGCGATGGGGCAGCAGACCGCCACCCCCCGGTGCCGGGCGATCTCCGCCGCCACCCAGCCGATCCGCCGGACGTTGAGATCCCGGTCGGCCTTGCTGTAGCCCAACCCGGCGGACAGCTCCCGGCGCACCACATCCCCGTCCAGCAGGGTCACCGTCCGCTCGCCGCTCTCGCGCAGCGCGTCGGTCAGCCCTCGGGCCACCGTCGACTTGCCCGAGCCGGAGAGCCCGGTCAGGAAGACCACCAGCCCGCGGTGCCGGCGTGCGGGCCGCGCCTTGGCCAGCTCCTTGGCCACCGCCGGCGGGGTGTGCCACTCCGGCAGCGGGAAACCCCGATCGAGCAGATCATCGATCTCGGCCTGGGTCAGCGCGAGGCGGCGGTTGCGCGGCGGGATGTCCTCCCGCCACCGCCACTGCCCGTCCCGGTTGTCGTACGCCAGCTCGCGCGGCACCAGCACCCGCAGCCCGGCCCCGGAGAGCATCTCCCCGGTGGACAGCAGGTGGGTGACGCCGTACGCGGCGGAGACCCGGGCGCGCAGCAGCGCGTCGTCGATCTCCTCGCGTCGGTGCGACAGCGGCACCGCGACCAGGGTGGCGGGCGGCATCCGGTCCCGTGCGGCGAAGACGGACCGCACCAGCGCCTCCGGCGTGAGCCCACCGGCGCCGCCCTCACCGACCGGGATCATCACCAGCAGGTGCGCGGCCAGGGTACGGGCGGCGTGCGCGATCTGGGCGAGCTGCGGCCGGTGCAAAGGCCGGTCGGCGATCACGCCGAGCACCCGACCCGGGGGCAGTAGCGCCCGCACCTCCTCCGGACTGCGGCGCAACCGCTGGAACGGGCCGTGGCCACCGTCGCCCAGCCGCCGGACCTGACCGCCGACCCCCGCCACGCCGTCGCGTACCGGCCAGACGTCCGACACGTCCAAGCCGGCGACCGGCGCGCCCTCGCCGTCGGTCAGCACCAGCGCCCGGCGGGCCGGGTCACGCGGATCGAAGCCCTGGGCCAGTGCCGTCGGCACCTGGAGGGTCACCGCGACCTGCCACGGGGTGCCGTCGGCCAACCGGCCCCGCCGGCTCACCGAGACCAGGTCGGCGCGGGTCATGAACCCCGTCAGGGGGGCGTACGCGCCGGTCAGCAGCAGCTCAAGATCCGCCAGCTCACCGGGACGCGGCGTGTACGCCGGCGCGCCCCGGAGCACCTCGTCGGGCAGCACCCAGCCGTTGCTCATCCACACCCCCCACTCGCTGACCGGCACACAGTTTCGCAGCCGACCGCCGATCGGTCGAGGGCGCCACTCCACGACCCGGGCGGGCGGATCAGCGGCGGACCCGGCGGCCCACCGCCGACCGGACCCGGTTCCACACCTTCCGCTCGTCGCGGATGCGGGGCCGGGACCCGTCGGTCCGGCACACGAACAGGAGCGGCAGGTGCGCGTCCTCGGTCCAGCCCGCGGTGGTGATCCGGGCCTTCAGGAGCCAACTGCCCCGCGTCCGACCGCCGTTGAGCGCACCGAAGTCGATCGTGGTGGTGCCCCGGTGCCGCAGGTGGACGGTCTCCGTTCCCGACCTACCGGCGACCCGCTCGGTCTCGAAGGACACCGGGAGGAAGATCTCGTCCCCGGTCTCCCGGCGGCGCGCGACCACATCCAACCGGGCCTTGCGGACCTGTGCGGTGGCGTCGAGCACCCCCGGGTCGATCTCCTCGACCGGGAGCACCAGCACGTCCCGGCCGTCGTCGGCGCGGAAACCGATCGGCTGGTCCGCCGAGCGCAGCTCGGCGGCGACGGTCACCGTGACGGCGGTGTCGGCGAACTGGACGTCGTCGATCGTCCCGTGCGCGCCGATGCCCGCCTCCCAGCGGGCCAGCCGACGCAGGTCCGCGACCCGGCCCCGCTCGGCCAGGTACGCCACGGCCCGCAGCAGGGGCGGCAGACCGGCCGCGACGCCCGGCGCGAACCGGTCCTGGATGACCTTCTGGGTCTCCAGTGCGAACTGCTCCAGCCAGTCCTCCGGGGCGGTCAGCAGCCGCTTGCCCCGCAACCGGTTGAGCATCTCGTTGCGCAGCCACCGCCGGTGCAGCCGGTCGCGCAGCGGTCCCGGCTCGGTGTGGGCGTCCACGATGTCCAGGGCGTCACGCACGCTGGCGAAGTAGCTCGACGGGTCCAGCAGCGCGGCGGTGACGTTGCTCTCGTCCCTGCGGTGCACGTGGTGGTAGCAGGTGTAGTCGGACAGCACGCAGGTGCGGCGGGACAGGAAGTACGCCCGCACCACAAGCGAATGGTCCTCGAGGCGCCGCTTGCCGCCCTCCGGGAACCGCAGGTCGTGCTCGTTGAGGAACGCCCGCCGGAACAGCTTGTGGCAGGTCAGGCTATCGATCAGCGGGGCGTTCGCCAGGGTGGCGTCGAAGCGGTTCCTGCGGAACAGCTCCCGGGGCACACCGCGTCCGTGCCCGGCCATCTTGCCGATCACCACGTCGGCGTCGTACGTCTTCGCGCAGTCGTAGAGCCGTTCCAGCGCCCGGCCGGCGAACCAGTCGTCGTCGTCGGCGAAGAAGACGTACTCGCCGCGGGCGTGCTCGATGCCCAGGTTGCGCGGGCGCGACGGCCAGCCCGAGTTCTCGATGTGCAGCACCCTGATCTGCTGGTGCTGGGCGGCCAGGCGATCCAGCCGCGCCCCCGTGTCGTCGGTCGAGCCGTCGTCGACGAAGATGGCCTCGAACTCGTCGGCGGGCAACGACTGGCGCAGCAGCGAGGCGACCAGCTTCTCGATGTGTCTGCCGCAGTTGTACGCCGGCACCACGACACTCACCTTGGGCACGCCCACCTCGACCATCACGATCCTTCCCGCGTCGGCGGTCGCACGGCCGCCGTAACACTGCCCGGTGAACGGGAAGTGAATGGTGTCACCTTCCGGAGGCCCTTCCCGAGGCGGGGTCCGGCCGAACGCGGGACCGGCGAAAACGCTCCGGCACCCGGCGACGGGCCCTAGGGGTCCGGCGCGGCAAGGATCAGGGGGGTACCGGGGGCGCGCCGGTGTCTCTGGTGCGCATCGACTCCCTACGCTGGGCAGCGTGACACTGATAGCGACCCAGTCGCTCACCAAGACGTACGGAGGTCGGGTCACCGCGCTCGCCGACCTCACCGTCGCCGTCGAGCCCGGGATCATCGGCCTGGTGGGCGCGAACGGCGCCGGCAAATCCACGCTGATCAAGATTCTGCTCGGCCTGATCGCCCCGACCAGCGGTCAGGTCTCGGTGCTCGGCATCGACCCGACCGCGGACCCCGCGGCGGTCCGCGCCCGGGTCGGCTACATGCCCGAGCACGACTGCCTCCCGCCGGACCTGTCCGCCGCCGAGTTGGTCACCCACCTCGGCCGGATGAGCGGCCTGCCCCGCACGGCGGCACGCGAGCGGGCCTCCGAGGCGCTTCGCCACGTCGGGCTCTACGAGGAGCGCTACCGCCCGGTCGGCGGCTACTCCACCGGCATGAAGCAGCGCGTGAAGCTCGCCCAGGCGCTGGTGCACGACCCCGACCTGCTGCTGCTCGACGAGCCGACAAACGGGCTGGACCCGGCCGGCCGCGACGCCATGCTGGCGTTGGTGCACCGGATCGGCACCGAGTTCGGCATCTCCGTGCTGGTCTGCTCGCACCTGCTCGGCGAGGTGGAACGGATCTGCGACACGCTCGTCGCGATCGACGGCGGCCGGTTGCTGCGCGCCGACCACATCTCCGCGATGACCTCCGCCACCGACGTGCTCGCCGTGGAGGTCAGCGAGGGCACCGAGGAACTGGCCGCCCGGCTGGCCGCGCTCGACCTGCCGGTGGCGCGCGAGGGCCGGCTGCTTCTCGTACCGCTGGCCGACGACGGCACCTACGACCTGATCCTCGGCGCGGTCGCCGAACTGGACCTGCCGTTGCACCGACTGGACCAGCGTCGGCACCGGGTGGCCGAACTCTTCGCGACGAGGGAGCTCACCCATGCCTGAGCCGTCAACCGCCGCCGTGCGCTCCGCGCCGACCGGCGTCATCCACGACATCGGCTACCAGCGCTACCAGGGTCCGAGGCTGGGCCGGCGGCACGTCTTCGGCGCGCTCTACCTGCACGGGCTGCGCACCACGTTCGGGTTCGGACGCAGCGTCAAGGCCAAGATCTTCCCATGGCTGGTGGTCGGGATCGTCACCCTGGTCGCGGTGGCCCTAGCGGCGGTACGCAGCCAGATCGGTGAGCCGGTCGCCACGTACGCCCAGTTCGCCGACAACATGAGCTGGCTGGTCATCTTCTTCGTCGCGGTGGCCGCGCCCGAGTTGGTCTCCCGGGACCTGCACAGCGGTGTCCTGCCGCTGTACTTCTCCCGACCGCTGCCGCGCAACGACTACGCGCTGGCCAAACTGCTGGCGCTGGTCACCGCGCTCTGGCTGCTACTCGGCGGACCGCAGCTGGTGATGTTCCTGGGCGCCGCGTTCACCACCAAGGACGGCATGAAGGGCGTCTGGAACGAGCTGCTCGACCTGCTGCCCGGGCTGCTCTACGCCGGCCTCTGGGCGGTGGTCTTCGCCTCGATCGGGCTGCTGGTCGCGTCGCTGACCGGCAAGCGGGCCTTCGCCGCCGGCGGTGTGGTCGCGGTCTTCCTCATGACCACCCCGATCGTGGGAGTGCTGAGCATCCTGCCGTCGCGTACCGCCAACGAACTGGCCGGGCTCGCCTCGCCTCCCACGCTGGTGCGGGGGACGGGTATCTGGTCGCTCGGCGATCTGCTCGTCGAGGATGGCCAGGCTGGCCTGTCCATCGGTGGCTTCGGCCCGGTCTACGCCCTGGCCGCGGTGCTGCTGGTCGCCGGCGCGACCGCCCTCCTGCTGGCCCGCTACCGGAAGGTCGCCTCCTGATGAGCACGCTGAGCCTGACCGGGGTGTCCCGGTGGTACGGCAACGTGGTCGCGGTCAACGACATCAGCATGGCCCTGGGGCCGGGCGTGACCGGCCTGCTCGGCCCGAACGGCGCCGGCAAGACCACCCTGCTGCACATGATGGCCGGGTTCCTCTCCCCGTCGCGCGGCACGGTCACCCTCGACGACGAACCGACCTGGCGCAACCCCGACGTCTACCGGCGGCTGGGGCTGGTCAGCGAACGGGAGGCGGTGCAGGGCTTCCTCACCGCGTACGAGTTCGTGCTGGCCAGCGCGAAGCTGCACCGGCTGGCGGACCCGGCGGCGGCGGCCCGCCGCGCGATCGACCTGGTGGAGCTGGAGTCGGCGCAGGACCGCCGGATCGGCACGTACTCCAAGGGCATGCGCCAGCGCGCCCGGGTGGCCGCCGCGTTGGTGCACGACCCGCAGGTGCTGCTGCTCGACGAGCCGTTCAACGGGATGGACCCGCGCCAGCGGCTGCACATGATGCAGCTCCTGCACACCCTGGGTGACGCCGGCCGGACGATCCTGTTCAGCTCGCACATCCTGGAGGAGGTCGAGCAGGTCTCCGGCACGGTGCAGGTGATGGTGGCCGGCCGGCTGGCCGCCTCCGGCGACTTCCGGACCATCCGCCGCCTGATGACCAACCGTCCGCACGTCTTCGCGGTGCGCTCCACCGACGACCGGGCGTTGGCCGTCGCGCTGATCGCCGAGCCGTCGGTGAGCGGCGTCGAGTTGGACCGCACCGGTCTGACCGTGCGCGCCGGCGACTACGGCGCCTTCACCCGGGCGCTGCCCCGGATCGCCCTGGACCGCGGCATCCGGGTGCGCCAGCTGGTGCCGTCCGACGAATCCCTGGAGAGCGTCTTCTCCTACCTGGTGGAGGCCTGAGACCATGTCGACCATTACCTGGATCACCGCGCGCGGGCTGTTCGGCCGGCGTCGGTTCCTGCTGCTGCTTCCGCTGCCGCTGGTGCTGCTCGGGTTGGCTGTGCTCTGCCGGTCCCTCGGGGTGGACCCCGGGCAGTGGGGGCCTCCGGTCCTGGTGGGCCTCGGCCTGGCCGTGGTGCTGCCGGTCGTCGCGTTGATCGTCGGCACGGGTGTGCTGGGCGCCGAGATCGACGACGGCACCGTGGTGCACATCCTGACCAAGCCCCTGCCGCGCTGGCAGATCGTGCTGCCCAAGCTCGGGGTGGCCGCCGGGGTCGCCGCGGCCACCGTCGCGGTGCCGCTCTACGTCGCGGGCGTGCTGGCCGATTCGGTACGCCTCGGCCTGGCGCTCGCGGGAGCGGCGGCGCTCGGCGCGCTGGCGTACTCGGCGTTGTTCCTCGCACTCAGCCTCGTCACCCGCCGGCCGGTGCTGCTCGGCCTGGTCTACGTGCTGATCTGGGAGGGGCTGCTGGGCAACTTCGTCAGCGGCACCAAGGTGCTCTCCATCCAGCAGTACGTGATCGCCCTGGCCGACCGGATCGCCCCCACCGGGCTGCTGGAGACCAGCGTGTCGGTGCCCGTGGCGTCGGTGATGACGGCGCTGGTAAGCGTCGGCTTCACCGTGCTGGCCATCGACCGTCTGCGGTCGTTCAGCGTGGCCGGCGAGACGAGCTGAGGGTGGGCGACGCTGCTCCGGCCAGCCGCCGCCGGCCGGTAGTGCTGGCCGGATGGACGGCCCGGGGCCCGGCGGGCCACGCTGGTGGGCGTGAGCGTCGAAGCGGAGCGGATGTCGTTGTCTGACCCGTACTCCCGGAGCAGCCGACCCTGGCTGACCAGCCTGGCGGTCGCCGGGCTGGCCTGCGCCACGGTCGCGACGGCCGCCCAGGGCAGCGGACGGTTCCACTGGTGGGCCGGTTTCATCCTGATCCCGGCCGCGTTGATCGCCGCCGGTGGCGGACCGCTGCTGGCCCGGGGTGGCGGCCGGGCCTTCGCCGGGTACGTCATCGCCTGCGTCGGGGCACTGGTGTTCGCGGTGGGCGCGCTGCTGATGTTCGGCGTGATGGGTCGGGGGTGGCCGCTGCTGGTGACGCTGCCCTGCCTGGCGGTCGCCGGCACCTACAACTGGCGGGCGGCCCACCCGCTGGCCCGGGGTCTGCACCGGGCGGTGGCGCTGCTCGCGCTCACCGGCGCGCTGCTCGGCCTGACCCTGCAACTGATCCGGGTGGAGCTGATCCACCTCGAGACCGGCTGGTGGGGTGTGTTCCTGATGCTGGCCGGGGCGATAGTGCTGGGCAACGCGGTGGAGCTGACCCGGCACCGGATGCCGTACCGGCTCCAGGCGATCACCCTGCTGGTCGGGCCCGCCGTGGTCGCGATCCTGCTCGGCCTGCGGTTCCTGCGCGGCTGGTGACGACCCGTCCGCCGCCGCCCCCGGGGGGTGGGCGGCGGCGGACGGCGGTCGTCAGAAGGCGCAGGCGATGACGAGTTCCGGGGTGCGGTCCGGCAGCAGGTCGAGTTTGTCGATCCGGCCGGCCGCCCGCAGGTCGTCGGCGACCAGGGTGAGCTGCTCCAGCAGCGCCGCCGGGCCGAGCGCCTCGGCCAGCGGCACCTCGGCCTTCATCGACAGCTTCCGCTCCGACTTGGCCCGTCGCACCTGGCTCAACGCGTCACCGGCGAGCCGCAGCAGCGCCGGCTCACCCGTCCCGTCGATCGTGCGGGCCACCTCGTACGTGGTGGGCCACGGCGCCCGGTGCACCGAGCCGTACCGCCACCACGACCAGACCTCCTCGGTGACGTACGGCAGCACCGGGGCGAACAGTCGCAGCTGCACCGACAGCGCCGACGCCAGCGCCGCCCGTGCCGAGTCGGCCGCCGCTCCGGTGCCGTACGCGCGCTCCTTGACCAGCTCGATGTAGTCGTCGCAGAACCGCCAGAAGAACGCCTCGGTCACCTGCAACGCGGTCGTGTGGTCGTACGCGTCGAAGGCGGTGCTGGCCGCCGTGACGACGGTGGACAGCTCGGCGAGCATGGCCCGGTCCAGTGGGGCCGTCGCCGGGGCGCGCAGCGCGTCCGCCGCGCCCAACCCGAGCGCGAACCTGGACGCGTTGAGCAGCTTGGTGGCCAACCGCCGGCCGACCTTGATCTGCGCCGGGTCGAACGCCAGGTCCGTGCCGGGTTTGCCGCTGGCCGCCCAGTAGCGCACGGCGTCCGAGCCGTGCTGCTCCAGCAGTGCCAGCGGGGTCACCACGTTCCCCTTGGACTTGGCCATCTTCTTGTGGTCGGGGTCGAGGATCCAGCCCGACAGCACGGTGTCCCGCCAGGGCAGCACGCCGTGCTCGAAGTGCGACCGGATCACGGTGTCGAAGAGCCAGGTCCGGATGATCTCCTGCCCCTGCGGACGGAGGTCCATCGGGAAGACCCGCGCGAAGAGGTCCGGGTCGGTCTCCCAGCCACCGACGATCTGCGGGGTCAGCGACGAGGTGGCCCAGGTGTCCAGCACGTCGGGGTCGCCGATGAAGCCACCCGGCCGGCCGCGCTGGGACTCGTCGTAGCCGGGCGCCGGGTCGCTGTACGGGTCGACCGGGAGCGCCGTCTCGTCCGGCGTGAGAGGGTGGGACCAGTCCGGCTCGCCAGTGTCGTCGAGCCGGTACCACACCGGCACCGGCACCCCGAAGAAGCGCTGCCGGCTGACCAGCCAGTCCCCGGTCAGGCCGCTCACCCAGTTGTCGTAGCGGTGCTTCATGTGCGCCGGCACCCAGTGCAGCTCCTCGCCCCGGGCCAGCAGCGTCGCCCGCAGGTCGGCGTCCCGGCCGCCGTTGCGCAGATACCACTGCCGGGTCGAGACGATCTCCAGTGGCCGGTCACCCCGCTCGTAGAACTTGACCGGATGGGTGATCGGGCGCGGCTCGCCGATCAGGTCGCCCGCGTCGGCCAGCATCCCGACGATCTCCCGACGGGCGGCGTTGACGGTCTGCCCGGCCAGCGCCGCGTACGGCTGGGCCGGCACCCCGGCCGGCGGCTCGGGCAGCAGGCGGCCGTCCCGACCGATCACCACCCGGGTGTCCAGTCGCAGCTCACGCCACCAGGTCACGTCGGCGAGGTCGCCGAACGTGCAGACCATCGCGATGCCGGTGCCCTTGGCCGGGTCGGCCAGCGGATGGGCGTGCACCGGCACCTCCACGCCGAACAGCGGGCTGCGCACCGTGCCGCCGACCAGGTCGGCGTACCGCTCGTCGTCCGGGTGGCAGACAAGCGCCACGCAGGCCGGCAGCAGCTCCGGTCGGGTGGTGTCGATGAGCACCTCGCGCCCGCCCGGCCCGGTGAACCGCAGCCGGTGGTAGGCGCCGGGGCGCTCCCGATCCTCCAGCTCCGCCTGCGCGACAGCGGTGGCGAACCCGACGTCCCACAACGTCGGCGCCTCCGCCTGGTACGCCTCACCGCGCAGCAGGTTGCGCACGAACGCCCGCTGGCTGGTCGCCCGGGCGACCCGACCGATCGTCGTGTACGTCAGGGACCAGTCCACGGACAGCCCGAGCCGCCGCCACAGCGCCTCGAAGGCCTGCTCGTCGGCGACCGTCAGCCGCTCGCACAGCTCGATGAAGTTGCGCCGCGAGAGCGGGGTGGGATCACGGCGTGCCCCTTCGTCGACAGGCGTCGCCGGTGGCCGCCACACCGGGTCGTACGGCAACGCCGGATCGCAGCGCACCCCGTACACGTTCTGCACGCGACGCTCGGTGGGCAGACCGTTGTCGTCCCAGCCCATCGGGTAGAAGACCGCCTTGCCGCGCATCCGCTGGTACCGCGCGACGGTGTCGGTGTGCGTGTACGAGAACACGTGCCCCATGTGCAGCTCGCCCGATACGGTCGGCGGCGGGGTGTCGATGGCGTACACGTCGGCCCGCTGCCTGGCGCGGTCGAACGCGTACGTGCCCTCCTCCTGCCAGCGGCGCGCCCAGGTCTCCTCGAGCCCGTCCAGGGTCGGACGGTCGGGGACACCGGCGCGGGCCGTTCTCGCCGTGTCGGTCATCCTGCGATCGTAGGCATCACCAGGGGGCCGGGCCACGCAGTTGCGCATCGCCGGGTCAGACCAGCGAGTCGCGCCACTGGCGGTGCAGGGCCGCGTACCGGCCGCCCGCCTCGGCCAGCACGGCGGGCGGGCCGTCCTCGACGATCCGCCCGCAGTCGATGACGAGCACCCGGTCGGCGGTCTCCACGGTGGAGAGTCGGTGGGCGATCACCAGGGCGGTGCGGTCGCGCAGGATGGTGCCGAGCGCCCGCTGGACCAGCCGCTCGGTCGGCACGTCCAGCGACGACGTCGCCTCGTCCAGGATCAGCACGGTCGGGTCGGCGAGGAACGCCCGCGCGAACGCGACGAGCTGCCGCTGCCCGGCGGAGAGCCGGCCGCCGCGCCGGTGCACCTGTGTGGCGTACCCCTCGGGGAGTGCGGCGATGAACTCGTGCGCGCCGATGGCGCGGGCGGCGGCCCGCACGGCGTCGTCGTCTGCGCCGGGCCGGCCGAACCGGATGTTCTCCGCCACGGTCCCGCTGAACAGGTGGTTCTCCTGGGTCACCAGCACCACCGCGCGGCGCAGGTCGGTGTCAGCCACGTCGCGCAGGTCGACCCCGTCGAGGTGGATCGTGCCGGTGTCCGGGTCGTGGAAGCGGGCGACCAGCTTGGCGATCGTCGACTTGCCGGCGCCTGTCGGTCCGATCAGCGCCACGGTCTGCCCGGCCGGCACGGTCAGGTCCAGCCCGTCGAGGATCGGGGTGTCCGGGCGGTAGCCGAAGGAGACCGCCCGGAAGGCCAACTCGCCGCGACCGGGGCCGGTCGGCAGCGGCACCGGCCGGGCCGGCTCGGCGACGGCGGGCCGTTCGTCGAGCACCCCGGCCAGCTTCTCCAGCGCGGCGGTGGCCGACTGGAGTGAGTTGTAGAACTGGCTCAGCTCCTGCATCGGCTCGAAGAAGCGGCGCAGGTAGAGCAGGAACGCGGCGAGCACACCGACCTCGGTCCGTCCGCCGAGCACCCGCCAGCCGCCGTAGCAGAGCACCACCGCCACTGTGACGTTGCCGATCAGCTTGATCGCGGGGGAGTAGGTGGCGATCAGCCGGAACGTGTGCAGGCTGGTCTGCCGGTACTCGTCGCCGAGCGCCACGAAGATCCGCTGGTTGCGGGATTCCCGGCGGAACGCCTGCACCGCCCGGATGCCCCGCATCGACTCGACGAAGTGCACGATGACCAGCGCGACCGCCTCGCGTGTCCGCCGGTACGCGCTGGCCGACGCTCCGGCGAACCAGCGGGAGAGCCAGAACAGGAACGGGAACGCGAGGAGTGTCACCGCGGCCAGCGGCAGGTCCAGCCAGAGCAGGATGGCGGCCACCGACAGGATCGACAGCGCGGCCAGCACCAGGCTGTCGATGCCGCCGTTGACGAGTTCGGCGATCGAGTCCAGGTCGCTGGTGAGTCGGGAGACCATCCGGCCGGACGTGTACCGCTCGTGGAAGCCCACCGACAGTCGCAGGAAGTGCCCGAACACCCGCTGCCGCAGGTCCAGCAGGACGGCCTGGCCGATCCGGGCGGAGAGGGTGAGAAAGCCCTGGCGGGCCGCGTACTCGCCGACGGCGGCGGCGGCGAACGCTCCCGCGACGGCGGCCAGCGGGACCGCGTCGCCGTCCCGCAACGGCGCGATGCCCCGGTCGATGCCGACCATCACCAGGTACGGGCCGGCCATCGCGGCGGCGTTCTGCGCCAGCAGCAGAGCGACGGCGGCGACGAGCCGTCGGCGGTGGGGGCGTAGCAGGTCGGCCAGCAGGGTGCGGCTGAGGCGGCGCAGCCGTGCCACCGCCTCCGGGCTGCTGTCCTCGGCGCGGCTCCGGTCGGCCTCCGGGTCGGTGGCGGTGCCGCGCCAGCGGGTCAGCTCCGGATCTTCCCCCGGTGGCGGGTCGGCCTCCTCCGTCACGAGCGCACCAGGTCCCACCCGTCCGGCGTGGACGCGGCCGGCGGTGGCTCCCCGGACGGTGGGTCGGCGGCCAGCAGGGCCCGGTACGCCGGCACGGTGGCCAGCAGTTCGGAGTGCCGGCCGATCGCCGTGATCCGACCGCCGGCGAGCAGGGCGACCCGGTCGGCGAGCGCGATCGTCGACGGGCGGTGCACGACCAGCAGCGCGGTGCTGCCGCGCAGGACCCGCCGCAGAGCCGCCTCGACCAGCGCCTCGGTGTGCACGTCGAGGGCGGACAGCGGGTCGTCCAGCACCAGCAACGCCGGACGGCCGAGCACGGCACGCGCCAGCGCCAGCCGCTGCCGCTGCCCGCCGGAGAGGGACAGCCCCTGCTCACCCACCCTCGTGGCCAACCCCCACGGCAGGTCGTACGCGAACTCCGCCTGCGCCAGCGCGAGCGCGGCGCGTACCTCGTCGTCGCCGGCGTCCGGGCGTCCCAGCGTGAGGTTCTCGCGGACCGACATGGAGAACAGCGTCGGCTCCTCGAACGCCATCCCGACCAGCCGGCGCAGCGAGTCCAGCCGCAGGTCGCGCAGGTCGTGCCCGTCCAGGGTGATCCGGCCCCCGGTCACCTCGTGCAGCCGGGGCACCAGCGAGAGCAGGGTGCTCTTGCCGCAGCCGGTGGCGCCGACCAGGGCGACGGTCTCGCCCGGCTCGATGGTCAGGTCGATCTCGCGCAGGACAGGGGCGGAGGCGCCCGGGTAGCGGAACGAGACCCGCTCGAAGCGGAGCCGGCCGACGACCGCCTCGCGGGGCAGCGCCAGCGCGTCGGGCGCGTCCACGATCTGCGGCGGGGTGTCCAGCACCTCCTGGATCCGGTCGGCGGCGGTGGCGGCCTCCTGGCCGTTGGCGATGATCCAACCCAGCGACTGCACCGGCCAGATGAGCATCAGTTGCAGACTCACGAACGCCACCAGCTCACCGATGGTGAGCGCGCCCCGCGCGGCGGCGGCCGCCCCGGCGACCAGCACCACGCCCCGGGGTCACGTTCGGCACCAGGTCGAGCAGCGCCGAGGTGTTGGCCAGCAGCCGGCCCTTGCCCACGCCGGTGTCGTGCAACGTCCGCGCCCCACCGGCGAAGCGGGCGGCCAGTTCGGGCCCCCGGCCGTACGCCTTCATGGTGCGCAGCCCCTGCGCGGTCTCCTCGACAAGTGTCGCCACGTCGCCCTGCTGGTCCTGCATCCGGCGGGACGCCGCGTGGTAGTGCCGGCCGAACCGACGGCTGATCAGCAGCAGCGGCACCCCGCTGGCAGCGACCAGCAGCCCGAGCGCCGGGTGCAGATGGACGAGCAGCGCCACCACCACCACGTAGGTGGTGACGTTGAGCAGCAGGAAGAACACGCCGAACGAGAGGAACCGGCGGATCACCGACAGGTCGCTGGTGATCCGGGAGAGCAACTGGCCGGACTGCCAGCGGTCGTGGAAGCTGGCCGGCAACCGTTGCAGGTGGGCGTACACGTCGGCGCGCAATGCCGCCTCCATGCCCACCGCCGACGAGGACTGCACCCACCGGCGGATGAAGATGAGCACCGCCTCGACCACGCCGAGCAGCAGCGCCAGACCGGCGAGCTGGATCAGCGCACCAGGCTCGCGCCCGGCCACCGGCCCGTCCACCACCCGCTGCACCACAAGGGGTACGGCGATCCCGGCCGCCGTGCCGGCGAGCCCCGCGACGAGCAGCCAGGCGAACTCGGCGGCGTACGGGCGCAGGTAGCGGCGCAGCCGCCAGAGGTTGTGCACCGGGTGGGGACCCGCGGCGACCCGGGCGGCCGGGTCGCCGTCGTTCTCCGCAGGCACTACCCGACGGTAGCGTCAATAGCTGTCGATGCCGGTGTCAGCTTGCTGTCAGCCGCCGCTCGTGACCGAGGAGCCACGTCTTCACGTCCAGCCCCCAGCGGTAGCCGCCGAGCGTGCCGTCGGTACGCAGCACCCGGTGACAGGGCACGAACAGCGCGGCGGCGTTGCGGGCGCAGGCGGCCGCGGCGGCCCGTACCGCCGGCGGTCGACCGGCCAGCGCCGCGTACCCGGTGTAGGTGACCGGGGTGCCAGGTGGCACCTCGCGCAGCACCTGCCAGGCGTGCGCCATGAACTCGCCGCTGGTGTGCTGCCGTACCGGCACCGCGTCGATCGCGGCCAGGTCACCGTCCAGGTAGGACCTGACGGCCGTGCTGATCGGACCGAGGTCGTCCCGCCGCCGCAGCGGTGCCCGCAGCGTCGGGTGGACCAGGGGCAGCAGTGCCGCCGGGTCCGGGGTGAAGCCGGCCGCCCGCACGTCGCCGTCCGGGCCGGCGAGGATGCTCAGTGGGCCTGCCGGGGTGCTCACTACGGTGCTGTCGATGCTCATGCCGCTCTCCAGAGTCTGATCGTGGCGTAGGACCGCCAGGGGCGCCAACGGTCGGCGTGCGCCGTGAAGGTCGTGTCGGGAAGGCCGAGCGCTGCTGCGCCGCGGCGGATCGCGAGGTCGGTGTCGAGGAGGACGTCCGGGTCGCCGAGGGCGCGCATGGCGAGGTAACTGGCGGTCCAGGGGCCGATGCCGGGCAGCGCGAGCAGCCGCCGTACGGTCTCCTCCCGGTCCCCGCCCGGCGCCAGGTCCACGGTTCCGTCTGCCACGGCGCGCGCGAGCTCACGAATGGTCTCCCGCCGCCGAAAGGGCATCCCGAACCCGCCGTCCGGAACCGCCAGAACCTCCTCAGGACTGAGGAACCCCCGCAGGTCAGTCCGTTGATCATGAAGTTGTTGTCGCGACACGCCGTCGTCGGGGGCGACAACTTCATGATCAACGCGGGCGGACAGGAGTCGGGCGAGGGTTGTTCTCGCGGAGGTGACCGACACCTGCTGGCCGATGACCGCGCGGACGGCCATCTCGAAGCCGTCGACCGCGCGGGGGACGCGGATGCCGGGCTCGGCGGCCACCACCGGGGCCAGCGCCGGGTCCGCCGCGAGCGTGGCGTCGACGGCCACTGGGTCCGCGTCCAGGTCGAGCAGGCGCCGGCAGCGGGCCACCGCCGGCGCGAGGTCGCGCAGGTCGGCCAGGCGCAGCGTCGCCGCCACGTACCCGTCCGCCGGGGTCAGGGCCACCTGTCCGACGCCGTGCGGCAACCGCAACCCCCGGTGGTACGTCCCGTCGCTGACCTCCTCCACACCCGGCAGCGCCCGCAGCGCGAGGAAGTCCAGCAGCGCCCGGGCGTGCAGCGGCGGACGGTACGCCAGACGGAGCGAGATGGTCCCCGCGCCGGGCGGCGCCTGCTGCCGGCCACGGGCCGCGCGCAGTTCGGACGGGGCGCTCGCGTACACCTCGCGGACCGTGTCGTTGAACTGCCGCACACTGCCGAACCCGGCGGCGAACGCGATCTCGGCCATCCCGAGGCCGGTGGTCTCGATCAGGATCCGGGCGGTCTGCGCCCGCTGGGCACGGGCCAACGCGAGCGGTCCGGCGCCCATCTCGGCGCGCAGCATCCGGTGCAGGTGCCGCTCGGTGTAGCCGAGTCGGGCCGCCAGCCCCGGTACGCCGCCCCGGTCGACCACCCCGTCGGCGATCAACCGCATCGCCCGGCCGACCACGTCGGCGCGGACGTCCCACTGGGGCGAGCCGGGTGCGGCGTCCGGCCGGCAGCGGCGGCAGGCGCGCAACCCGGCGCCCTGCGCGGCGGCGGCCGACGGAAAGAACCGGACGTTCTGCCGCTTGGGGGTCATCGCCGGGCAGGACGGCCGGCAGTAGATCCCGGTCGACGTCACGCCGGTGTAGAACCAGCCGTCGAACCGTTGGTCGCGACTGTCCACCGCCCGGTAGCACCGCTCGAAGTCCATTTCCACGTCACCCATGGTGCCCCGCTGGTCGGGCCCTCGGCTGGCGGGAATCGGACCTGGGTGTGCGCGGCCGGCGGTCGCCCAGTGCCGGCCGCTGGCCGGGGGGGCACTGCTCAGCGGCGGCGGTGCGGCTGGCCGGACCGCTGCCCGGACCGGGCGGGTTGGCCGGACCGGTTCGACTGCCCCGAGCGAGTGGACTGGCCGGTGAGCAGGGGCGAGCGGAACACGCCGTCCGGGTCGTACCGCTTCCACAGCCGGCGCACCCGGGCGCCGGTCTCGCCCGGGTAGATCCGGGCGAACGCGGCCGGGTCCGGTCGGCTCTCGAAGTTGACGTACTCGCCGTCGGCCCGCGCGCCCACGGCCCGCCAGGCGGCGTCCAACGCCGCGCCGCCCTGCGGTGCGAACGTCGAGGCGATGACCAGGGTGCTCTGGTGCCGGTGCGGGTAGGCCGTCGCGTCGGCGGCGACGTCGTTGACCGCCCCGCCGACCGAGCGCAGTTGGATCACCGCCCGGCCCGGACCGGTGGTCGCCCGCGTGACCGCTCGCGCGACGCCCGGATCCAGCTCGGCGAACAGGCCGTTGGTGGTCGTACCCCGCTGCTGCCCCACGTTCGGGTGCAGGTGTGCGGTCGGCACCAGCGTCGGGTAGGGCAGCAGGTCGATGCGGTGTTCGAGCACCTTCCCGATGGCCAGCAGCGGCTCCACGACGGGCCGGACGCGGCGCAGGCTCTCCGCGGCCACCACCGCGGTGACGGACATGAGCGTCGAGCGGCCCTCGGCGAACAGCACGGCGGCGGTGGACAGCTCCCGGGGGGCCTGCGCCAGACAGCTCGCCCACTCCCGGACGGTACGGCCGTCCGGGTGCGCCTCGACGACCAGCTGCGCCACGCCGACGTTGCGCTGCTCGGCGGCCTCGATCTCGAACGCCACCACCACACCGGCCCCCGCGCCGGCACCCCGGACCAGCCAGAACAACTCTGGTTCGTGTGTCGCGTCGGCGCGTACCAGCGTTCCGTCCGCGAGCACGACCTCTACCGCGCGGACGCGATCGATGGTGAGGCCGTGGGCGCGTACCAGCCAGCCGACACCACCGCCGGTGGCCAGCCCGCCGACACCGACGCCACCGTAGTCACCCGAGCTGACCACCAGGCCGTACGGGGCAAGCGCCGTCGCGACGTTCGCCCAGCGGGCGCCGGCCTCGACCCGGACCAGCCCGGCCCGTTCGTCGAGCACCCGCACCCGGTTGAGCATGGACAGGTCGATCACCACGCCGCCGTTGTTGGAGGACGCTCCGGACAGGCCGTGCCCGCCGCTGCGCACGGCGATCGGCAGTCGCTGCTCCCGCGCGTACCGGATCGCGTCGATCACCTGCGCGGTGGTCTTCGGCAGCAGGACGGCGGCCGGCGAGGCCGTCGTCGTGTACGTCGAGCGCAGCTGTGCGTACCGGCGGTCGCCGGGCGTGACGATCTGCCCCCGCAGGGAGTCGGGCACCCGGGCCATGGCGGTGGTCATCGCCGGCCCTGGGCCGCTTGGCCGTCGTGGTCGGTCATGGCCCAAGAGTGGGGCGGTGGCGACGGCGTTGGCAAACCTCGAGTCGGCCACCAACCATTGGTAAGTGGTCAATGAGCGCGGGGTGGTGACAAGTGCCCGGTCATGGTGACCGGAATCTCCGCCGACGTGGGCGTTCGGGCCGGTCCGACCGAGGCGTGGGGATCACCTCGGTCGGACCGGATCCGATCACCTCGCGGGGCTGGGCACCCTGGTCGGCCCGGACGGGGTCGGCGTGATCGTCGGGGAGCCCGGCCGCCCCGGAACGCCCGGCGCACCCGGGACGGCGGTCGGCCCCTGCTCGTCCGGCCTACCCGGCACACCCGGGGGCCGGGCTTGTCCGGCCTGCCCGGCACGCCGGGGTCTCCCGGCTCGTCGGAGGTGGCCGGCGACGGCACCGGACCCGGTGGGCCGGGCCGGCTCGGCACGCCGGGCGGCGCCCCGGACGGGTCGGGTACGGTCGCCGGGCTGGCAGGGATCGGCGCGGCGGGCCCAGGCCCGTCCGAACTGCTCGCGGCCAGGGCGATCGGAGCCGCGATCAGGATCGCCGCGAGAGCGCCCACCGCCCCCATCGTCACCGTGGCGCGGCGTCTGTTGCGGACCCGCCGTGAAGTCGCCGCCACCAGCTGATCTGCTCGCGGTACATCACGACGCGGAGATACCCCTCGGGATCGGCGTGCCGGATGGTCTCCCACTTCGGGATGGTTCGCGCCAACGCCGACTGGAACAGGTCCTCGGCGGCATTGCGGTCCCCGGTCAGCAGGTACGCGACCCGCATCAGCGCCGGTGTCCGGCTGCCGACGAACTCGGCCAGCCGAGCGCGTTCGTCCTCGTCCACCCACCACCCCCGTTTCGTTGTCACCCATACAGACGCCCCAGGTCATCGTCGCTATCCGCGATCCGGGGTGTTTTTCCGGCCCTGAAGTGTCGGTCGTGACGGGTACCGTCCGGCCACCAACTCAAGAAGGGGTGCGGGACATGACGAGCGTGGCGGGTTGGGCGGCGGCGTCGACACCGGGCGCGTTCCCGCCGCTGCCCCGCGCGGTGGCGCAGTCCTTCTACCGCCGGATGCGGGCCGTCGCGCCGGCCGCCGTCGGTGCCATCGAACGGGACCGGGTAGCCGACCCCGAGCAGGTCTTCGCCGACACCGCCTGTGGCCGGTTGGTCGGCTCACTCGACGACGCGGGCGTGCGCGCACTCGGGATGTGGACCCACCACTGGTGCATGCGTTTCTACGACGACGACACCCGCGTCGGTCGGCGGTTGGTGCGCGAGATCGCCGCGCGGGCCGGGTTGGGCTGGACGGCCGACGAGGTGCGCTGGATGCTGCGCGAGTCGTTCTCGGCCGGCCCGGCCGCCGCCGACCGGTTCACCCTGCCCCGTGCCGCCGTGGCGCAACTGCCCCCGGCCGACCGGCCGCCCGCGGACCACTGGCCCGAGGTCGAGGTGCCCCGCCAGCGCAGCGGCCGGCACGCGGGCGGGTGACCGGCCGCCTCGTGGCTGCGGCAGGATGAGGCGGTACCACCCCGACGGAAGGACGCCCCGATGCCCGCCAGCGAGCCGACCATCGTCGCCACCAGCATGGGCTTCTCCCGGGGCGACCGAGGGCCGTACGACATGCGTCCCAGCCCCGTCTTCGAGCTGGCCGCCGAGCTGGCCGAGGCCGGGCCGCAGCCGCGGATCTGCTACCTCGGGCAGGCCGTCGGCGACCAGCCCACATCGCTGACCGCCGTCTACGGCGCGTTCGCCGACACCCGGTTCCGGCTGTCGCACCTCGCCCTGTTCCCGATGCCGAACGTCGAGGACGTCCGTGCCCACCTGCTCGCCCAGGACGTCATCTGGGTGGGCGGTGGCAGCGTGGCCAACCTCGTCGCCCTCTGGCGGGTGCACGGGCTCGACGAGATCCTGCACGAGTGCTGGCAGGCCGGCGTGGTGCTGGCCGGGGTCTCCGCCGGGTCGATCTGCTGGTACGTGGGCGGCGCCACCGACAGCTTCGGCCCCCGCCTGCGCGGGTTCACCGAGGCGTTGGGCTGGCTGCCGTACGGCAACGGCGTGCACTACGACAGCGAGGCCCAGCGCCGACCGCTGATGCACGAGCTGGTCGGCGACGGCACGCTGCCCACCAGCCACTGCACCGACGACGGCGTCGGCCTGGTCTACCGGGGGACCCGGCTGGTCGAGGCGATCGCGGACCGCGAGGGCGTCTCGGCGTACGAGGTGAGCCGCAGCCCGGACGGCAGTGTGCGGGAGGCGGTCATCGCGCCCCGCCTGCTTGGTTGAGCGCCGGTCAGACCCGATCCTCGAACGCGGCGCACACGGTCGCCCGCACCTGCGGCCCCTCGATCGCCCGCAGCAGCTCCCGGGCGAGGGCGATCTGGTGCGCCTCGTCGACCGTCCTGTCCATCGGGGTCAGCTCCACCCGCCACCGGAAGTAGAGGTAGTCGTCCTCGTCGGTGGCGGCGAGCTGCGGGTTGGCGTCCTCGTTGGGGTTGATCTCCAGCAGGTTGCCCCGGACGTCCACCGAGTCCCGGCGGTAGGGCACCGCGTCGGGCAGCCGGGTGCGGATCAGGTCGAGCAGCTCCGCCGCCGTCAGCGGGCCGTCGACCATGATGAGGAACTGCAACGTCGTCTGCACGTCTGCCACCTTGCCAGATGCGGAACCGCTCAATCGAGCGGGAGGAACGGGCCGTTGTCGAACTTGCCGCCCCGACGCAGCACCGAGAACTGCACCTTGTGCGGCACGTGCGTGTCCATCAGTTCACGACGCAGGTGGGTGAAGTCGGTGCCCAGGTCGAAGCTGGCGAGCTGACCGTTCTCGTTGATCCGGCGCAGCATCGTCTTGCGCAGCCGGGTCCCGTCCGGCGCCCGGGCGAGGGAGCGTTCGGCCAGGTCGAAGAACGTCTTGTCGTCGACGATGAGCGCCACGTCGATGTCGGAGTCCGGGCGGGCGGTGCCCTTCACCCGGCTGCCGTGGGCCACCAGGTCCCCGTCGGGCAGCCCGGCCTGCCGTTGTGTCTGCCGGGCGCCCCGGGCGAACCGGGTCCACTGCCGTTCGGTGAAGCCCTGCGGGATCTGGCGGGCGGCCCGGGTGGTCGCCGTCTCGGCCGCCTCGCCCGCCACGTCGTCGGCCCGCCGCATCATGCTCCGGGCGGCCTGCGCCACGATGCCCCGGGCGGCAGTCGTGGCGCCGTCCGGCAGGTCCCGTCGACGGCCGGTCATCGCGGCCCGTCCGACCGCCGGCGGCGCAGCACGGCGTCGAAGACCTGCGCCAGCTCGGCGGCGTCCTCGCCGGCGTGGTGGGTGTGTGGCACGTCGTGCAGACCCAGCTCGTGCTTGATCTTGCCTTTGCGGGTCTGGACCCACTCGCTGCCGGTCAACCCCATCCAGTAGCTGCGCAGGTCCACGCCGGACCCGGTGGCGCCGAACGGGCTGTGGCCGACGAAACGCACGAAGTACCAGTGCACGAACATGCCGTCCCAGACGGCGGGCGCGGCGAGGAAGACCGGCCGACCGATCCGGCGGAGCCCGTTGACCCAGGCCGCCGCCGACGCCATCGCCTCGGGCGCGGTCGGCGCCTCGCGGAGCAGGCGGTCCCGGTCCAGACCTGACACGGCCAGCGCGGCCGGCACGAACTCGTCGGAGATGGGCCGCAACTCGGTGTAGAACGTCAGGTCCGGGCGCCCGGCCACGGCCATGCCCAGCGAGATCATGCTGTACGGCCCGGGGATCGGCCCGTCCGCCTCCACGTCGACGCCGATGTACAGCTCGGGCAGGGGAGAGGTCATCCCAGTACCACCCCGATGGCCTGGTCGATCAGCATGTTCAGGACGATGTCGGTGAGCTTCTTGAAGACGGGGATCTCCAGCAGCGAGGCGCCGAACGACGGCGCGGCCGTCGCGAGCGCCTGGATGATCTGCACCAGCAGGATGATCAGCTGGACGATCACGTTGATCTTCAGGGCGAGGACGATCAGCGCGCACACGAACAGCGTCGCCGCCACCATCTGCGCGCCGGTGCCACCGTCCCGGAGCACCGACATCGCCGAGCCGTCCGACTCCCAGCGCTGTTGGAACGCGGCCAGCGCGTCGCCCTGGTTGCCGTCCAGCACCCGCTGCGCGGCCGCCGTACCCTCCGCCGCCGCGTTGTTCAGCGACTCGGCCATCTCCATCCACATCTGGCCGAGCTCGAACATCTTCGTCTCGTCAGACTTGGGCCAGGTGTAGCCCAGCTCGTTCAGCAGGCCGGCGAGTTCGCCGGGCAGCATGATCCCCATCGACCCGCCTACCAGCTCATCGTCGTGAACTGGGTGTCGTTGTCCTGCTCGACCAGGTCGTACTGGTCGGCCATCAGGCTCAACCCGTCACCGAAGCCGCGCAGCCCGTCGACGACCGACCCGAGGCACTCCGCCGCGATCTCCTCGGCCACCTGGTACGACATGCCGATCAGGCCGCCCACGTCGTCGTCGCCGAAGATGTCGCCCATCGAGGCTGTCCGCGCGCGCAGCGCCTCCCACTGCGCGGCGAGCTGCTCGGCCACCGTCGACAGGTGGCCGCCGCCCTGCCGCAGCGCGGGCGGGTGCACCTGTAGGTCCTCGCGCATGCCATCACCTCGCTGCCTGCTGGATGCGCCGCACCGCGTCGGTGAGCGCATCGGTCATCGCCGCCATGCTGCGCACCGACTCGTTCTGCAACTCGTCGAGCTGCTGGCCCAGCGCCACCGGGTCCACCGCGGGCGCGTCCGCGGCCTCGCCGGCCGCAAGGCGCAGGTCGTCCAGCGCTGCGTTGACCGCCAGGGTGATCTGCTCGCCGAGCATCTCGGCGCCCATCCGCAGGGCCCGCGGGTCCACCGTCACCGACTCGACGCGTTGGCCGACCGCCACGACCTCGACCTGGCCGCCCGCCGCGGACCCGGTGCCCCGTGCCGGCTGGACGTCCAGGCCGTCGGGCACCTGCCCGGTCGAACGCATCGACGCCAGCGCCTGTCGCGTCTGCTGGAACAGCCGGTCGAATTCCGTCACCTGGTCCACAACGCCCCCTCACGCCGCACGCGACATCGAGAGGGTAGCAACGGGACGCCAGCGCCCGTACCCGCCGATGCGCGACCGAGGCCGGCGTCCGGCCCCGTGGAATCGGAGCCGCCTGGACCGGCCCGCTCGGCACCGGCGTAAGCTGGCCCGTCGTGAGTCTCACCATCGGCATCGTCGGCCTGCCCAACGTCGGCAAGAGCACGCTTTTCAACGCGTTGACCAAGAACGACGTGCTGGCGGCGAACTACCCGTTCGCCACCATCGAGCCCAACGTCGGCGTGGTCGGGCTGCCCGACGAGCGGCTGGGCAAGCTGGCCGAGATCTTCTCCTCGCAGAAGGTGCTGCCGGCCCCGGTGTCGTTCGTCGACATCGCCGGCCTGGTGCGTGGCGCGTCGAAGGGGCAGGGCCGGGGCAACGCCTTCCTGGCCAACATCCGCGACGCCTCCGCGATCTGCCAGGTCGTCCGGGCCTTCTCCGACCCGAACGTGGTGCACGTCGACGGCAAGATCTCCCCGGCCGACGACATCGAGACGATCAACACCGAGCTGATCCTCGCCGACCTGCAGACCCTGGACAAGGCGCTGCCGCGGTTGGAGAAGGAGGCCAAGCTCCGCAAGGACCGCCTCGTCGCGGTCGCCGCCGCGAAGGCCGCGATCGAGGTGCTCGACGGCGGCACCACCCTGTACTCCGGGGCCGCCACCGCGAAGATCGAGCTGGAGCACCTGCGCGAGCTGCACCTGCTCACCACCAAGCCCTTCCTGTACGTCTTCAACGTCGACGAGGCCGAACTGGCCAATGAGGCGTTCCTCGACGAGCTGCGCGCCCTGGTCGCCCCCGCCGAGGCCGTCTTCATGGACGCCAAGATCGAATCCGAGCTGGTGGACCTGCCCGAGGAGGAGGCCCGCGAGTTGCTGGAGTCGATCGGGCAGAACGAGCCCGGCCTCAACCAGCTCGTCCGGGTGGGCTTCCGCACGCTCGGCCTCCAGACGTACCTCACGGCCGGCCCCAAGGAGGCGCGCGCCTGGACCGTCCCGGTCGGCGCGACCGCGCCGGAGGCCGCGGGTGTCATCCACAGCGACTTCCAGCGCGGCTTCATCAAGGCCGAGGTGGTCTCCTACGACGACCTGGTCACGGCCGGGTCGATGGCGGCGGCCAAGGCGGCGGGCAAGGTCCGCATCGAGGGCAAGGAGTACGTCATGCAGGACGGCGACGTGGTGGAGTTCCGCTTCAACGTCTGACTCCCACCCGGTCGCACCGTGGCACGGCGCTAGGGTGGGCGCGTGGACGAACGGTTGCGGCTCAGCTCGTCGTTCGGCGCGTCGGCGACCGCGTACGCCGAGCACCGCCCGGACTACGCGCAGGCCGCGGTGCGGTGGGCGCTTGAGCCCGCGCCCGGTCCGCGGGTGCTCGACCTCGGGGCCGGCACCGGCAAGCTGTCCGCCACGCTTGTCGCGCTGGGTGCGGAGGTTGTCGCGGTCGAACCCGATCCGGCGATGCTCGCCGAGCTGCGCCACGCGCTGCCGGCCGTCCGTGCCCTGCCGGGTAGCGCGGAGGCGATCCCGTTGCCGGACGCGTCCGTCGACGCGGTGCTGGCCGGCAACGCGATGCACTGGTTCGACATGGCCGTCGCAGGGCCGGAAATCGCCCGGGTCCTCGCGCCCGGAGGCGTCCTGGCCGGGTTGTGGAACGTCCTGGACGACCGGATCGGCTGGATCGCCGACCTCGGACGGGTCAGCGGAAGCGCGGCCATCGGCCCCCGTGACACGGTGAGCAGTTGGCGCGCGGCGACGGCGGACATGCTGGTGCCGAGCGCCGGGCTGGTCGCCCGGTTCGGCTCTCCGACGCAGGTCGAGTTCCCGCACGGGCAGCTCCGTACCGCCGACTCCCTCGTCGCGACACTTGCGACGCGGGCAGGCCTGCTGGTCATGGCGGATCCGGACCGGGATGCCGTACTGGGCCGGATCCGCGATTTCCTCGGCAGCAGGCCCGAGACCGCCGACGGCGAGTTCACCCTGCCGATGCTGACCGCCGTGCTGCGTGGCCGGCGGCTGTGACGGTCATCGGCCCTGGTCGGTCGGGCCAGGGGCTGTTCGACGAATGACCAGCAGGGCGACGTCGTCGCTGGGGCTCTCGATGTCGAGGGCCGTCATCACGGTGGCGCAGACGGTGTCGGGAGAACCGAGGGGAACCGCGGACGTCAGACGGGCGAGACCGGTGTCGATCAACTCGCCACGGCGTTCGACGAGCCCGTCGGTGTAGCCGACGAGGACCGCGCCGGGCGGAAAGTCCACCGCTGTGCTGCGTCGCTGCGGCGTCCGGTAGCCAATGCCCAGCGGTGGGTCGACCTGCACGGCGAGCAGGCGGGCGGGCTGCGACGGCTCAACCAGCACGGGGCTCAGGTGCCCGGCCAGGGAGATGCGGATGGTCGTGCCGTCCGGGGAGATCATCGCGTACATCGCGGTGCTGAGGCTGCCGGTCTCGAAGTGATTGACCTTCCGGTCGAGGAGGGTCAGCGCCTCCGCCGGGTCGTCCGAGACCAGGGCGTACGCGCGCAGGGCGCTTCGGATCCGTCCCATCACCACCGCCGACTGCAACCCGTGACCCGACACGTCACCGACGACCACTCCCAGCCAGCCGGATGGGAGGGTGAAGACGTCGTACCAGTCGCCGCCGACGCCGGAGACGTGACCGGGAATGTATCGGGCGGCCATCTCCAGACTCGGCGCCTTGGGCAACTCGGTGGGGAGCAGACTTCGTTGCAGGGCCAGGGCGGCGTTCTGGTTCAGGCTGTGAGCCCGGGCCTGGCTGGCCACGCCGATCCGGTCGGCCACCAGTTCGAGCATCCGGGCGTCGTCCGTTGCGAACCGGCGCGGGATGAGGGTGCCGACGTGCAGTACGCCGATGAGTTCACCGCGCGTGAAGACCGGTACGCCGAGCAGCGACTTCACCCCGGTTCGCAGCAGGATTGGGTTGACCACCTCACGGACGGTGACGTGCTCGATGATCACTGGTTGGCGGGTGAGGGCGATCCGGCCGGCGAAGCCCTGGCCGATCGAGACCCGGAAGGCCTGCCGAACCTCCTCTTCCAATCCCTTGGCGGCGGTGGCCACGAGCTGTTGAGCGTGTACGTCGAGCAGCAGGATGGCGGCGGTGTCGACGTTCAGCAGTTCGCGGACCCGGTCGAGCAGCTCGTCGAAGAGATCGGCGACGTCGAGTCGGGACAGCGTCGAGTCGGTCACGGCCTCGATGCGGCGCAGCCGCTCGGCGTCCGTGGCACCGCTGGTCGCAACCACGTCAGGATCGTAGCTGCGTCGCCCGCTGTCGCCGGTCACACGTCCGTCAAGCTTGCCGCGCCTCGCACTACTGCTCGGCCCAGACGCCCAGCTCGTTGCCACTGGGGTCGGTGAGGTGGAAGCGCCGGCCACCGGGGAACTCGTACGGCCCGTTCACCACCTGGCCGCCGGCCTCCGTCACGGCCCGCACCGACCGGTCCAGGTCGGCCGAGTAGAGCAGCACCAGCGGGCCGCCCGCCCGGACCTCCTGGTCCAGACGGAGACCGCCCACCTCGGGCGCGGAGTCGCCGTGCGGGCTGCGAATGCCTGCGTAATCCGGCCCGTAGTCGTTGAACTCCCAGCCGAACGCGTCGGCGTAGAAGCGCTTGGCCTCGGCGAGGTCGGTCACCGTGAGTTCGACGTAGTCGATGGCGTGGTGCCGGTGCGGAGCTGGCTCAGACATGGTCAGCATTGTGAGCGCCGGGTCCGACAACATCGAGATGTGCAACGAAAGGTTGCGCGATGCGGTCGCGCTGTCGTAGGTTCAGTGCAACCAAAGGTTGCGAAAGGTTGTGGTCATGGAACAGGGAACCATCGAACGCGACATCCATGTCGACGCGTCCCCCGAGATCGTCTTCGAGGTGGTCAGCCGACCCGAGCACATGCGGGAGTGGTGGCCTGACGACGCGCGGTTCGAGCCGGTCGCGGGTGCGCCGGGCGAGCTGGTGTGGCGCGACGGCGACACCGGTGAGACGACGACGGTCGCGCTTGCCGTCGTCGAGGTCGACCCGCCGAAGCGGTTCTCCTTCCGGTGGTGCTTCACGGACGCGGACCGGAGTGGGCCGGCGCTGCTCGTCACCTTCGACCTCATCCCGAGCGGCGCGGGCACCCGGGTGCGGATGACCGAGACCGGGTTCCGCGAGATGGGCTGGGAGATCGCCGCCCTTGAGGAGCAGTACCGCGACCACGAGAACGGCTGGGACCACTACATGCCGAGGCTGGGCGCGTACGTCGCGCGGCTGGTCGCCACCGCATGAGCACGGCCGTCGACGATGAGCTGTGGTCGGCGATCGGCGACCCCACCCGGCGTACGATGATCGATCTCCTTCTCTCCGACGGGCCCGGCACCGCGACCTCGCTGAGCAGGCGGTTACCCGTCACCCGCCAGGCCGTCTCGAAGCATCTGGCCGTCCTGGACCGGGTCGGGCTCATCCACGCCGAGCCGGCCGGCCGTGAGCGTCACTACCAGGTCGACGAGGCGCAGCTCGCCCGCGCGGTCGCCCAGTTGTCGGCGGTCGGCGCCACCTGGGACGCCCGTCTGCGCCGGATCAAGCGGATCGCCGAGGCGATCGAACGCAGCCGCACCGACAGCGAAGGAGAATGACAGTGGTGGACATCCTGCACCGGGTCGGCGTCGTCGCTCCGCTCGACGACGTCTACCGAGCGGTGGCAACTCCCGAGGGCCTCGCCGGTTGGTGGACCACCGACACGGTGGGCAAGAGCGAGGTCGGCGGGCAGTTGGCTTTCCGATTCGGTGACCTCGGCGGCTTCGACATGGAGGTCCTGGAGCTGGACCCCGCCGGCCGGGTGCGGTGGCGGGTCGTCGACGGCCCTGAGGAATGGGTCGGCACCGACGTCGGCTGGCGTCTCGACCAGCGCGGGGAGTACACGATCGTCCAGTTCTCGCACGAGGGTTGGCGTGAGCCGGTGGAGTTCATGCACCACTGCAGCACCAAATGGGCCCTGTTCCTGATGAGCCTCAAGGAGCTGGTCGAGACCGGGCACGGCCGGCCGGCGCCGGACGACGTCCGCATCAGCGACTGGCACTGACCTCGGTGACGGCCGAATCGCCGGAGGGTCGCGCGCTCCGCCGCGCGAGCGCGAACCCTCCGGCGACCAGGCCGAGCGCCACGATCGCCGCCGCGCAGAGCAGCAACGTCGGGCGTGCGCCGAGGGCACCCACAAGTGGGCCGCCGAGCATGGTGCCCAGCGGCACCGCCAGCACGAGGACGGCACCGTTCGCGGCCAGCACCGTCGGGAGCTGCGCGGTGGACGCGCTGCGCTGGAACAGCGCCATCGACGTCGACATGTACGGCGCCCAGATGAGGCCCGCCAGGGCGAACGCCGGCAACGACACGCCGACGGGTGCGCCCAGCCCCAGGGGCAGCATCGCGACGCCGAACGCGACGACGATGCCGATGGTGGTGGCGCGCAGCGGCCAGCGGCGAAGGTACCCGGCGACGAGACCTCCGGCGAGACCGCCGATGCCGAACGCGGTGTAGTAGGCGCCGAGCAGTGTCGCGGAGGCGTGCAGGTCGTCGGTGATGAGGATCGGCATGGCCACGTACACCGGTCCGAAGAGGAAGAAGAACCACAGACTCAGCACCAGGAGACCCAGCAGGGCCGGATTGCGGCGGATGACGGCGAAGCCTGCGGTACGCGAGGCGCCGCGCTCGTACCCGTCGACGCTGCCGGCGGGAGGCAGGGCGAGGCGGTACGTCAGTGCCAGCACGGCGAAGGTCGCGGCGTCGATGGCGATGACCCACACCGCCCCGACCCAGCCGATCAGGATGCCCGCCAGTGGCGGACCGACGATGGTGGCGAACCCTCCGATGGTGCCGAGCACCGCGTTGGCCGGCAGGTGATGGCTCTGCGGCAGTAGTTCGGCGATCAGGGTGAAACGTCCGGCGGACCCCCACGAGTGCAGCAGCGCGGACGCGGCCAGCAGGACGACGTACAGCTCGATGCTGAGCACGCCGGCGAGGTGGGCGAGGGGAATCGCCGCGAGGGAGCAGGCCCGCAGGATCGCATCCCACCCGGCGAGTTGGGCACCGCCGCGTCCGCGCAGCAGCCGGCCGAAGATGACCGTCCCGGCCGCGCTGGGCAGGGTGTACGCCGCCATGGCCAGCGCGATCCAGGTGCCGCGCTGACCGGACGGCGCGAGTTCGATGGCGAGCCAGGTCACCGCGACCACCGCCATGCCGTCGCCCAGTGCGGACACCGCCAACCCGGGCAGGACCCGCCGCAGCAGTGGATGGCTCAGCACCGGCCAGTACGGCGAGGTGCGTGGGAAGCGGACCGGGTTCGACGACATGCTGCCAGCAGACCGCTCGCCCGCCCTACGGATCAACAAAAACTGCCGACAGCAGAATCAGCCCAGGGCGGAACGCCTGGTTGCGACGGAGATCGACTCCGGTTCCGGTGGCCGGAACCGGAGTCGATCGACCGCCGCTAAGCCCTCCGGTACACGGAGATGTGCGCCGGGCTGTCGGCCTGGAACGGCCGTCGGTGCCAGTCGGCGTACCGCTCGGTGAGCCGGAGCCCGGCCCGCTCCGCCATCTCGTCGATCTGGTGCGGCCAGGCGTACCGCATGGCGAACGGCTTCAGGTGGACACCCGCGCTGTCGAAGGTGATCGTCTGCCTGATGAACCGCTGCGCCGGCCGGTCGTACCGATGCAGTCGGATCGTCGCGGAGTCCTCCGTGACGGCCCGCACCTGGACCTGCTCGTCCGAGTCGAAGCTACGCGGGTCCGGCACGAACGTCTCGATGACGAACGCTCCACCCGGCGACAGCACCCGCGCGACGTTGCGGAAACAGTCCGCCTGCCGCTCGGCGTCCACCAGGTTGAACAGCGTGTTGAAGACCAGGTAGGCGAGGCGGAACTCACCCTTGACCGGTACGTCCGCCATGTCGCCGACGACCACCGGGATCTGGTCGCCACCCGGTTTCGCCCGCATCTGCGCGATCATCTCCTCGGACGCCTCCACGCCGTGCACGGTGAGACCGCGTTCGGCCAGGGGCAACGCGACACGGCCGGTGCCGATCGCCAGTTCGAGGGCGGGACCGCCGTCGGCCAGGTCGGCCAGGAAGTCCACAGCGGAGGCCGGGTCGGGGTTGCCGCGGTCGTAGTCGGCCGCCCACAGCCGGCCGAAGAGGCCCGGATCGTCGAAGACCGACATCAGCGGCCTCCGAGGTTGGTGTCAGTGGCGCGTCGCAGCGCCGTGGTCAGGAGAGCAGGTCTGCTCACGAAGTCTCGATTCCTCAGGTCGGATGACGGTGGGTTCGGGGGACTTCGTCGTGTCGGGCATGGCGGCTGCTCCCTTCGCGCGGCTGTCGACCGAGGACACCAGAGACGGCCGGGGCCCGGCAAGGCAATTACGCCGGCCGGGCCCACAGCGGTCGTACGGTCAGGAGATGTGGTGCAGGATCACGTTGTGCACGTGGTGGCTCTTCTGCGCACCACGGAACTCCACCTCGTAGGTGTGCGTGCCGACGTGGATGGCGATGGCGCCGGTGGAGAAGAACGAGCCTCCCCACGACTTGTTGCTGACCACGCTCACGCTGGTGATCTTCGAGTACGGGATGCTGGTGATCGCGAAGCGCTTCCCGACGAACGAGCGGTCCTGGATGATCACGCGCCGGTCGGTCAGACCGATGAACCCGGTGCCGGTGCCCACGGCGTCGTAGACGGCGATGATCTGCTCACCGTCGAGCAGGCCGCTCTGGATCTGCTGGACCTGCTCCTTGCGGTCGTACGCGATGTTCGCCATGGGAACCAGGTTAGGAAACCGGCGCCAACCGGCCCGTGCGGGCGAGAACGGCGAACTCGCCGTCGCCCTGGCCGACGGGCTCGCGGTGCCAGCCACCGTGGATGTGGGTCACCGTGAAACCAGCTCTGCACAGGGAGTCGCGAAGCTGCGCCTCCGTGCGGAAACGCAGAGCCGCCGAGCTTCGCAGCTCGGTGCCGTCGGCGAAGTGGTAGTGGTGGATGAAGTCGACCACCCCGTCGCGTACCCCGGTGACCTCGGTCCACGCGCGGACCTGGCCGCCGTCGCGCAGCGTGATGCGGCGCTGCGAGTCCACCGGATTCCACCGCTCCCAGCGGCGGTCCGCCGGGTCACGGGCGTCGAACACCAGCCGGCCGCCGGGCACGAGCGCCCGGTGCAGGTCAGCGAGGGTACGCGCCCACTCCGCGTCCTCGACGAAGAACTGCGCCACGTGGCTGGTCAGCACCGCCACGTCGAACGTCCGGTCCGGCAGCAGCGCCGCGGTCCCCTCGATCCAGGTCACCCGTTCACCGCCCGGCCGGGCGCGGGCGACGGCGAGGGACGCCCCTGCGGGGTCGACGCCGGTGACGGTGTGCCCGGACGCGGCGAGGGCGACGGTCAGCCGGCCGGTGCCGCAGCCGAGGTCGAGGACCCGGACAGCCGTCGTCTCGTCGACGACCGCCTGGAAGAAGTCGTCGTCCGGCCCCCACGGGCACTCCGCGTCGTAGACCTGGACCAGCCGGGGATGCTGGACTCGCCGTGCCTCATCGGGGGTTCGCGTCGGTCGCGGCGCGGACGAACTCGCGTACCCGGGTGGTGGTGTTGGTGGGCAGCCAGACCGGCAGGCCGTTCACTGGCTGGCCCCGCGCGGCAGCTGCGCTGGAGGAGGTGTGAGCACGGTGCGCGTGACCGGCTTGGCACAGGATTGGCACCCCAAGCGCCTTTCGGCTGCTCAAGACTCGGTGACCGCCCGGTACGCGTCCTCGATGCGGGCGGCCAGCAGGACCTCGCCCTCGGTCAGCGGCTCCCCGTTGCCGTGCCCGACGCGGATCTGGGTGCTGTCGGACCGTCGGCTGATCTCCGGGCGCAGGTGCAGTGCGTCGGCGACCACCTTCACGCGTTCGGTAAGCGCCGCGTGTTGGGTATCGTCGATCACGAGAGTCCGGCGGATCTGCTCGCCTTCCCGCGTCCAACCAGATAGCAAGGTCAACGCGTCGGAAAGGTAGTCGTGCTTGGATCGGCTGTTGAACAGCACACGCATCACCGCACCCCCCAAGCGTCGTTGCCGGCTTGTGGCCAAATCGTCGCCATCCCGTGCCTTGTCGGTGCCCTCTAGTCTGTCGTCGCTCGGAAGGGGTGTCCACGCCCACACTTCCGGGTTCTCCTGGCCTAGCGGCCGGTTACGGTACCCAAACCGCCGATTGATCTGGCACCCTGGACGCCCGTGCGGACCGAACGGGCGAATGGCGGCGGGCAGACCGAACGACGGGACCTGAAGGTGATCGTGGGAGCGGCGATCATCCGGGACGGGCGGGTGCTCGCCTGTGCGCGTTCCGCCCCACCCGAGGTGGCGGGCATGTGGGAGTTCCCCGGCGGGAAGGTCGAGCGGGGGGAGGCCGAGACCGACGCGCTGATCCGCGAATGCGCCGAGGAGTTGGCCGTACGCGTCGAGATCGGCGACCGGGTCGGCCGCAACGTGCGGATGGCCCACGGGCGTTCGGTGCTGAAGGTGTACGCGGCCCGCCTGGTCGGTGGTGAAGAGCCGCAGGCCCTGGAGCACGAGGCCCTCCGCTGGCTCACCGCGGACGAGCTGGACTCGGTCACCTGGCTCCC
>NZ_VDFY01000175.1 GCF_006228125.1 Micromonospora orduensis
GCCGCCGGCCCCGCGCGCGGCGAGGCCGGCCCGGCCGAGCGGGACGCGGCGGTCACCGGGCTGGAGCTGGCCGCGCTGGACGAGGAACGGGTGCGCGTCGCCGACGGCCGACGGATCTCCGCGCTGGCCTGCACGATCACCGAGGGCGCCCTGGCCAGCGGGATGGCGATGCGGGTCGACGACGTCGCGGAGATCGCCGGCGTGGCGACCCTGCCGGCCGCCCGACGGCGTGGTCTGGGCGCCGCGCTGACCGCCACCCTGGCCCGGGAACTGCTCGCCGCCGGCACCGACCTGGTCTTCCTCTCCGCGGGCAGCGACGAGATCGCCCGCGTCTACCTGCGGGTCGGCTTCCGCCGCGTGGGCACCGCCTGCATCGCCGAGCCCGCCGCCCTGATCGGCTGACCCACGGCGCGGATCACGCCGGGGGCCGCCACTGCGCGGCCGAGGCCGCGGCGCTGGAGAGCAGACGCGAGTTGATCGTGCCGAGGGCGGCGTCACGGGCCCGCAACGCCAACCGGCCCCGCGCCTGGAGCACCGCCGACATGCGTCGGGTCTGCCGGACCACAGTCGCCGCCCGCGGCCGGCGCACCCGGTCGTACGCCTGCACGGCGTCGGGCAGCCGGGCCTCGCGCAGCAGGGAGGCGAGCGTGGCGGCGTCCTCGAAGGCGAGGCAGGCGCCCTGCCCGAGGTGCGGCGGCATGGCGTGCGCCGCGTCACCGAGCAGCACCACGCCACCGGGCCCGACCGGAAAGCCGTACGCGCGGGGCAGCGGACGCAGCTCGCGGACCTCCTGCTGGACCAGGTCGCTGGGGTCGGTGGCGTCGAGCAGCGCGCCGATCGGCTCGGGCCAGCCCGCGTACCAGCGGCGCAGCAGCGCCAACTGCGTCTCGGGCGGTTCCGGACGGGGCGCTCCGGCGGCGGTGGCCACCCAGTAGATGCCGCCCCGGCTGGAACCGCCGGACGAGCCGCGCTCGCCCAGCGAGGCGGCCACGAACCGGTAACCCGCGCCGAGGACCTCACCGGCGATCGGCTGGTCGGCGGGCAGCCGGGGTGCCCGGTACCAGGGAATGACGGCCCGCCAGGCGGCGCAGCCGGAGCTGACCACCCCGGACTCGGGGGCGAGCTGCCGGCGGATGCCGCTGTCCGTGCCGTCGGCGGCGACCACCAGATCGGCCTCGATGGTGTGCCGGCCGTCGCTGACCGCGGGCCGCTGGCCCGGCTCGACCCGCACGTGTCGCACGGTCACGCCGGTGCGCAGCTCGACCCGGTCGCCGAGCCCGGCGATCAACGCGTCGTGCAGATCCTCACGGTGCACCACCACCGGCATCCGGTCGGCCGGGGTGGGGCGGGGCTGCACCAGCCAGTGCCCGTCCGGCCGGCGGACCCCGCCGTCGGGCAGCGGGGTGGCGATGGCGGCCAGGCCGGCGCCGAGGCCGAGTGCCTGAAGGGCGCGCACGCCGTTGGGCCACAGCACCACGGCGGTCGGCTCGGGGCGTACCCGCTCGGCCCGCTCCAGCAGGGTGACCTGCCAGCCGGAGCGCGCCAGCGCGCTGGTGACCGCGAGGCCACCGACTCCGGCGCCGACCACCACCGCGCTTCGCATCGGTGCCGCCCCCGCTCAGCTGTCCCGGTCGGCGGGACGCGCGCCCGTGGCGTCGGCCCGGTCGTCGCGGGTCTGCGGCGTACCGTCCCCCGCCTGGTCCCCGGTCGACGGGGCGTCGTCGGCCGCGTCGACCGACTCGCCGGCGGGGCGGTCGTCGTCACCTGCGGACTCGGCCGGCAGGACACCGCTGTCCCGCCAGGCGTGGTACTGCTCCTCGCTGACCACCCGGTACCCCTCCGGGGCGGCGGTCCGCGCCGAGGCCTCCCGCGCGGAGAGGTCGACCTGGGACAGGTCGGACGTGCCGGTTGGCGTCGGCGTCGCCGCCGCGCCGAGCGGGATCAGGAACTCCTGGGGGCCGCGCACCCGGACGAAGTAGATCAACGCGCCGAGGAAGACCAGGGCCGCGGTCCAGACGTTGAGGCGGACGCCGAGGATCTGGTTCGCCTCGTCGGTGCGCATCAGCTCGATCCAGAACCGGCCGGCGGTGTAGCCCATCACGTACAGGGCGAACGCCCGGCCACGGCCGAGCTTCAGTCGACGGTCGAGGACGAGGACCAGCGCGACCACACCCAGGTTCCACAGCGCCTCGTACAGGAAGGTCGGCTGGTAGAGGCCCGGTTCGAGGATCGGCTGGCCGGCGTCGTCGCGCAGCGCGTGCCCGGGATTGTCCGGGTCCATCCGGTGGATCTCCAGACCCCACGGCAGGGTCGTCCGGCCACCGAACAGCTCGTTGTTGAACCAGTTGCCCAAACGACCGACCGCCTGGGCCAGCGGCAGGCCGGGGGCCAGCGCGTCGGCTACCACACCGAACGGGATGCCGAGCTGCCGGGCCGCGATGAAGGCGCCGACCGCACCGCCGGCGACCGCGCCCCAGATGCCGAGACCACCCTCCCAGATGGCGAACGCCTTCATCGGGTCGCCACCCGCGCCGAAGTACTTCTCCGGCGAGGTGATCACGTGGTAGATCCGGGCGCCGATGATGCCGGCGGGCACCGCCCAGACGGCGATGTCGAGCACCGCGCCGGGAGCGACGCCGCGCTGACGCAGCCGACGCTCGGTCACCCAGCAGGCCAGCACGATGCCGACGATGATGCACAGCGCGTACGCCCGGATCGGGACCGGCCCGAGCTGCCAGACAGCGGTGCTGGGACTGGGCAGGGCCGCCTGGGGGGACAGCGAGGCGTAGGTCACGGGTGCACACGCTACCGCTGCGCACCCCCGAAGCGGCACCCCGGGCCGCCCTACCGGCAACCCGGTGACTTCTGGTTTGCACCGCCGTAGGCTCTTTGTCCATGAGCGCGCTCACCTGGGCGGTCGCCGCGGTCGTCACCGACGACACCGGACGGGTGCTGCTCTGCCGCCAGGGTCGGGGCGAGCGACGGTACGCCCTGCCCGGCGGGCGGCTGCGTCCGGCGCAGAGCCCGGTGTCCGCGGCGCTGCGCGACATCCGCGCCGAGACCGGCTGGGAGATCGAGCTGGTCGACCTGGTCGGTGTCTACCACCTGGCCGCGCCGGGCACGGCGATCGCGCCGGCGGGGCGGGCCGGGCCGCTGCCGGACGTCCTGGTGCACGTGTTCCGGGCGCGGGTGGCCGGTGTCCGACCCGCCGCCGACCCACCACCGGGTTGCCGGCTCTCCTGGCATCCGCCCGCCGCGCTGCCCGAGGCGGTCACCCCGCTCACCCGGGCGGCCGTCGCGGACGCGGACGGCGGACGCTCCGGTGTCCTGCGCGACGTCCCCTGGGCACCGGCCGGCGCCGAGGCGGCGCCTCCGCGGTCGCCGACGGCCAGCGCTGCCGGTCAGGGCCAGCCCGGCGTGGGGCAGCCACCTGAGCAACGCGGCGAGGCGGCGGATCCGTCCCTACGCCCCTGACAGCGCCACCCCGCTCGAACGTCCGCCGGCGTCGCCGCGCCGGGCGGCCCACATTCCGTTGAGCGGTATACCTGAGAGTCATATTTATGACCCTCAGGTATACCGCTCATCAGAGCGAGTGGTCCGGCAGGCCGGGGCGGAGCGGGAGACGACTCAGCGGACGGGGTTGCGGACGCCCTCGGCCAGCTCGGCGCTGAGCGTACGCAGCGCGGCCAGCCCCTCGGCCTCGGACGTCGCGTCGAGCACGCACCGGACCAGAGCGCTGCCCACGATCACACCGTCGGCGTACCCGGCCACGGTCCCGGCCTGCGCCCCGGTGCCCACACCCAGGCCGACGCCGACCGGCAGGTCGGTGGCCGCGCGGACCCGGGAGACAAGCGTCGGGGCGGCGTCGGAGGTCTGCGCGCGGGCGCCGGTCACCCCCATCACGGCGGTCGCGTAGACGAAGCCCCGGCAGTGCTGGACGGTCATCGCCAACCGGACGTCGGTGGACGACGGGGAGACGAGGAACGTGCGGTCCAGCCCGTGCGCGTCCGAAGCGGCCAGCCACTCGGCTGCCTCGTCGGGGATGAGGTCCGGGGTGATCAGACCGGTGCCGCCGGCGGACGCGAGGTCACGGGCGAACACGTCCACTCCGTACCGCTCGACCGGGTTCCAGTAGGTCATGGTGACCACCGGGGCGCCGGTGGCCGCCACCGCCTCGATGACGCGCATCGTGTCCGCGGTGCGTACGCCCCCGGCCAGCGCGATGTCACTGGCCTTCTGGATGACCGGCCCGTCCATCACCGGGTCGGAGTACGGAATCTCGACCTCGATGACGTCCACGCCGGCCTCGACCATCGCGGTCATCGCCGCGATGCTGCCCTCGACCGTCGGGAAGCCGGCCGGCATGCAGCCGACCAGCAACGCCCGTCCGTCGGCCCGGGCCTTGTCGAACGCCACCCCGATCCGGCTCATCTCACCGCTCCTTGTCGAGGATGCCGAAGTAGTCCCCGGCGGTGTGCACGTCCTTGTCGCCCCGCCCGGAGAGGTTGACCACGATGGTGGGCTCCCGGCCCAGCTCGGCGGCGAGCTTCGGGGCCAGCGCGACGGTGCCGGCGAGCGCGTGCGCGCTCTCGATCGCCGGGATGATGCCCTCGGTGCGGCAGAGCAGCTCGAACGCGGCCATCGCCTCGTCGTCGGTGACCGGCAGGTAGGTGGCCCGCCCGCTGTCGTGCAGCCAGGCGTGCTCGGGCCCGACGCCCGGGTAGTCCAGCCCCGCCGAGATCGAGTGCGACTCCAGCGTCTGCCCGTCGGCGTCCTGGAGCACGTACGTGCGGGTGCCGTGCAGCACCCCGGCCGACCCGCCGGTGATGCTGGCCGCGTGCCGGCCGGTCGCGACACCGTCGCCGCCGGCCTCGAAGCCGTACAGCCGCACCGCCTCGTCGGGAACGAACGCGTGGAAGATGCCGAGCGCGTTGGAGCCTCCGCCGACGCAGGCGGTGACCGCGTCCGGCAGCCCGCCGGTGAGGTCGAGGCACTGCTGGCGGGCCTCGTCGCCGATGCCCCGGACGAAGTCACGGACCATCGCCGGGAACGGGTGCGGCCCGGCGGCGGTGCCGATCAGGTAGTGCGTCTCGTCGACGTTGGCCACCCAGTCGCGCATCGCCTCGTTCATCGCGTCCTTGAGGGTGCGCGAGCCGTTGGTGACCGGGACGACTGTGGCGCCGAGCATCCGCATCCGGGCCACGTTGAGCGCCTGCCGCTCGGTGTCGACCTGGCCCATGTAGACCACGCACTCCAGGTCGAACAGGGCGGCGGCGGTCGCGGTGGCCACGCCGTGCTGACCCGCGCCGGTCTCGGCGATCACCCGGGTCTTGCCCATCCGCTTGGTGAGCAGCGCCTGGCCCAGCACGTTGCGCACCTTGTGCGCGCCGGTGTGGTTGAGGTCCTCCCGCTTGAGCAGCACCCGGGCGCCGACCTTGGCGGAGAACCGCCGGGCCTCGTAGAGCAGCGACGGCGTGCCCGCATAGTCGCGCAGCAGCGCGCCGAACTCGGCCCGGAAGGATTCGTCCGCCATCGCCGTACGCCACGCCCCGTCGAGCTCGTCCAGCGCGGCCACCAGGGCCTCGGGAACGAACCGACCGCCGAAGCGGCCGAAGTGGCCGGCGGAGTCGGGCTGCGGGCCGGCCACCGGGGCCAGCGCGTCGGCGCTCATCGGAAATCCTCTCGGTGGGGCGTCACACCGGCGCGACTCAGCGCACCGGCCGGGGCGTCGCCGGGTGGTTACCGGCGTTGACCAGTTCGGCGACCGCCTCGCGCGGGCTCTTCTGGGTGACCAGGCCCTCGCCGACGAGGACCGCGTCGGCACCCGCCGAGGCGTACCGGATCAGGTCGTGCGGGCCGCGGACGCCGGATTCGGCGATCTTGACGACGCTGCTGGGCAGGCCGGGCGCGATCCGCTCGAACACCGACCGGTCGACCTCCAGGGTACGCAGGTCACGGGCGTTGACCCCGATCACCTGCGCGCCGGCCTCCAGGGCCCGGTCGGCCTCCTCCTCGTCGTGGACCTCGACCAGCGCGGTCATGCCCAGCGACTCGATCCGCTCCAGCAGGCCCATCAGGGCGTTCTGCTCCAAGGCGGCGACGATCAGCAGGACCAGGTCGGCGCCGTGCGCGCGCGCCTCGTGCACCTGGTAGCTGGAGACCACGAAGTCCTTGCGCAGCACCGGCACGGTGACCGCGGCCCGGACGGCCGCCAGGTCGTCCAGCGAACCGCCGAACCAGCGCCCCTCGGTCAGCACGCTGATCGCACGGGCGCCACCGGCCGCGTAGTCGACGGCGAGGTCGGCCGGATCGGCGATCTCGGCGATCCGACCCTTGGACGGCGACGAGCGCTTCACCTCGGCGATCACCGCGACGCCGGGCTTGCGCAGGGCCGCGTACGCGTCCAGCGGCGGCGGCGCCGCCGCGGCCAGTTCACGGATCCGCTCCAGCGGAACCTGCTCCTGGCGTCGGGCGACGTCCTCGCGCACGCCGGCCAGAATCTCGTCGAGCACGCTTACGGACGCTGCCTGACCGGCGTCGTCCCCCTCCGCGTGCGCATGCTCAGCAGTCACCAACGGACTCCCCTCTCCGGGTGTCATGGGCCGATGCTAGGGGCAGGGGGCCGACCCCGGACGCCGGGGGTATGGCGCTGCTCACGAAAAGGGCTGCGGCATAATGGCCGACCTGCCGTGAACGGGATGTCACACAGCGCCACCTCCGCCATCGATCGTCGTCACACGCTGGGAGCCCGGCGCTCCCGGCGAGCCGGCCGATCCCCCGATCATGCCACCGACCCCGGGTCCGCGCTCAACGGCAGTTACGTCTGTCGATTCTGTGAGCAAGCTCAAGGCCTAACGGCCCATCCCTGGTCGGGGCCGGGGCGGGACAGTTGACCGGGCGGTCACCACGGCGAAACGTCAGCCGGTCAGCATCGTCCTCGGGCAGACTCGATGGCGCGCCTGCCCCGACCGCCGTCAACTCCTCGTGCGAGGTGACCATGAACATTGCCGAGCCGACCCCCAGCATCGGGCTGACCACCATCTCGCGGACCGTGGCGTCGCTCGCTGTCGGTGTCGTACACACTCTGGAACGGGCCGTGGTCGGTGAGGGCCGGATGCGCACCGCGCGCGGCAACGCCTGGGAGGCGGTCTGCGCCGACCGGGCCCGCGCCGACCAGCGCGCCGAACTGGACCGCCTGGTCGCCGAGCTGACCGCCGCGCGGGCCGCCGCCCGCCGGACGCAGCGGAAGCGTCAGCCGGTCGGCTGACAGCGGCCGACGGCCGGTCTCAACCGGCCGTCGGATCCTCGCCACGGTCCAGCGCGTCCCAGGCCTCGGTGGTCCGACGACCGGCCATCGGCGCCGACGGACCCGCCGGACCGGCCGCCGCCGGCGCGCTGTCCGCGACGGTCCGCGACGGCCGCTCGTACCGCGCGCCCATCGCCGGCCAACCACCGCCGCGCAGCGCCGTCCACCCCCCGCCCACGGCGGCGAGCAGGCCGCCGAGCAGGCAGAGGGCGGGCCACTGCCGGCTCACCACGCCGTCGAGGGCAGCGACCAGGCCGTACCCACCGCCGGCCGCCACGGCCAACCCGAGCGCACCGAGCAGCCCGCCGAGTAGCCGCCGCACCCGGCCCCGGGTCGCCAGCAGCGCGCCACCGCCGGCCAGCGTGACCAGGGCCAACGCCGGAAGCCACGGCAGCAGGGCGGCGCCGCTGCGGGCGTCACGTACCGGCGGCAGCGGCGCCGGGCGCACGGTCAGCTCCAGCGACCAGCTCCGGGTCGCCGCCCACAGCGCCAGGCCCGCGCCGGCCACGCAGAGCACCACGGCGTACGTCAGCTCGCGCCGACCCACCCCGGACCGCCCGCCGCCCTCCGGCCGTCCGTAGCCGGTCATCGGGCTGGCCGCAGCGTCTCGGCGGCGGCGATCGCCGCCAGCACGGCGGCCGCCTTGTTCCGCGTCTCCTGGTCCTCGGCGGCCGGGTCCGAGTCGGCGACCACGCCCGCGCCGGCCTGCACGTAGGCGCGGCCGTCGCGGATCAGCGCGGTCCGGATGGCGATCGCCATGTCCAGGTCGCCACCGAAGCCGACGTAGCCGACCGTGCCGCCGTACACGCCGCGGCGCACCGGCTCCAACTCCTCGATGATCTCCATGGCCCGCACCTTTGGTGCGCCGGAGAGCGTGCCGGCCGGGAAGGTCGCGGCGAGCGCGTCGAACGCGTTCTGGTCCGCACGCAGCGTGCCGGTCACGGTGGAGACGATGTGCATCACGTGGCTGTACCGCTCGATGGTCGCGAACTCGGGCACCTCGACGCTGCCCGGCCGGCACACCCGACCCAGGTCGTTGCGGCCCAGGTCGACAAGCATCACGTGCTCGGCCCGTTCCTTCGGGTCGGCGAGCAGTTCGGCGGCGAGCGCCGCGTCGTCGGCCGGGGTGCCGCCGCGTGGCCGGGTGCCGGCGATCGGGTGCAGCAGGGCCCGGCGCTGACCGTCCGGGCCGGCGGTGACCTTCAGGTGCGCCTCCGGCGACGAGCCGACGATGTCGAAGCCGTCGAAGCGCAGCAGGTACATGTACGGGCTGGGGTTGCTGGTGCGCAGCACCCGGTAGACGTCCAGCGGATCAGCGTGGGTGGACCGCTCGAAACGCTGCGACAGCACGATCTGGAAGCACTCGCCGGCCCGGATCGCCTCCTTGGCCGCCTCCACCGCCTTCGGGTAGCCACCCTCGGGCGTACGGCAGGAGACCTCGCCGGTCGGCGGACGCTCGACCGTGGAGATCATCGGCGGGATGGGCCGGGACAGCGCGGTGGTCATCGCGTCCAGCCGGCCGACCGCGTGGTGGTACGCGGCGGTGACCTGCGCGGCGCGGTCCGGGGCGTCCAGCGGGGGCAGCAGCGCGTTGGCGACCAGGATCGCCGAGCCGTCGTAGTGGTCGAGCACCACCAGGTCGGTGGCGAGCATCATGCCCAGCTCCGGCACACCCAGGTCGTCCTCGATCAGCTCGGGCAGCCGCTCGAAGCGACGGACCAGGTCGTAGCCGAGGTAGCCGACCATGCCCCCGGTCAGCGGCGGCAGCCCGGCGGCGGGGTCGGCGACCGGGCCGGCGAGCGCCGCGACGGTCTCCCGGAGCACCCGCACCGGGTCGCCTCCGGTGGGAAGCCCCGCCGGTGGCTCACCGAGCCACGCCGCCGCGCCGTCCCGCTCCACGAGGGTGGCGCTGCTGCGCACGCCGATGAACGAGTACCGCGACCAGGCCATGCCTGCCGAGCCGACGCCCTGCTCGGCAGACTCCAGCAGGAACGTGCCGGGGCCGCCGGCCAGCTTGCGGTAGACGCCCACCGGGGTCTCCGCGTCGGCCAGCAACCGCCGGGTGACCGGCACCACCCGCCAGCGCGCGGCCAGCTCGGCGAAGGTGCCCGGGTCGGGGCTCACCGTGCCGTCGGTCATACGCCGGCCCCCGTCCCCGTCACCGGCAGCTCGGTGAAGAAGCACGTCCGGTGCCCGGTGTGGCAGGCCGTGCCGACCTGGTCCACGCTGACCAGCAGCGCGTCGCCGTCGCAGTCCAGGGCGACCGAGCGGACGTACTGGTGGTGCCCGGAGGTGGCGCCCTTGACCCAGTATTCGCGGCGGCTGCGCGACCAGTAGGTGGCCCGGCCGGTGGTCAGGGTGCGGTGCAGCGCCTCGTCGTCCATCCAGGCGACCATCAGCACCTCACCCGAGTCGTGCGCGCGGACCACGGCGGCGACCAGGCCGTCGGCGGTGCGACGCAGCCGGGCCGCGATGGCCGGGTCGAGCCGGGAGGGACGGGCCGGCGGGGAGGCGTCCGGGCCGCTCGGATCGCTGGGGACGCCGGTTACCGGCGGGTCAGGTACGGGCACAGTGACCCATTGTCCCGCACGCGGGGCGGGGACCGGCGACCGCTCCCGCCAGGGGCCGGCGGGTCGGGCCAGTTGGGCGACGTAGCGCTCCAGCCGCCCGTCGACCAGGGCGTCGGCCAGGTCGGTGCCGGCGGTCTCGGCGATCACCTCGGCGTACGGGCGGACCAGCGGCAGCGTGCCGGCGACCAGCCGCACGGCGGCGGCCCAGAGCTGCCCGACGGAGCCCGGGCGCAGCCCGAGGCAGAGCAGCATGTCCTCCCGGTAGCCGGGCGGGGCGACGGGCAGTTCCAGGGCCGCCGCGAAGGCCGCCCGGCGGGAGAACACCCGTACCGACGGGTTGGCCGGGCGCAGCACCGACGGGCAGAGCCGGGCCAGGTCGGCGACGGCGAGTCGGACGCCGAGGCGGTCGTCGGCGGCCCGCGCGGCGGCGGCCTTGCCCAGCGCGGCGATCATCTCCTCCAGCCGGGGTGGTTCGGCCGGCTGGCAGAGCACCGGCAGGTCGATCCGGGGCCGCCAGTGCGGGTCGGCCCAGAGCAACCGGGCCGGCGCGGTGACCGGCAGCCCGAACGCCCAGTCCGCGGGCTCGCCGAGCCGGTGCACCCAGGAGCGGACGTCCCGGGCGGCCACCGACACGTGGGTCAGCCGTCCGGCGGATTCGGCCAGGTACGCCCGCCGGGCGGCGTACGGGGCACCGCCGACCAGCACGTCGAGGTCGACGTCGCTGTGCGCGGTGGCCGTCCGGCGAGCGTGACTGCCGCGCAGGAGGATGCCCACGACCGGTCGCTCGGCGGCCTGCCGCAGCCGCGCGGCCCAGTCTTCGAGAAAACCGCTGTTCGGTAACGGAGCGTGACCCACCGCGCCATCGTGCCGTACGCCCGATCGGCGCGCAATGCCCGATGGCGGACCTGGTGTCCGGTCCGAAGGCTACTGCCCGTTGTATCGCCCACCGGCAGGGCCCGTCCAGGTCGCCGGTCCTCGGCCGTTGCGTCGGCGGTGGAATATCATCTAGCGTTGAGTTCATCAGTCGATGAGTTTTCGGAGGTGTCTGATGGACGATGCGATAGCCGTCCGTGACCTGGTCGTCGACCGGGGCGGGCGGCGGGTGCTGGACGGCATCAGCTGCACGGTCGCCCGGGGCGCCGTCACCGGCCTGCTCGGCCCCAGCGGCAGCGGCAAGACGACCTTCCTGCGCGCGGTCGTCGGGGTGCAGGTGGTCACCGGCGGGACCATCACCGTCCTGGGTCAGCCGGCCGGCGCCCCCGCGCTACGGCACCGGGTGGGTTACCTGACACAGGCGCCGAGCGTCTACGCCGACCTGACCGTGCGGGAGAACGCCCGCTACTTCGCGGCCCTGCACGGGCGGGGGCGCGCCGAGGCCGACCGGGCGGTCAGCGACGTGGGGCTGGCCGGGGCGGCCGGCCAACTGGTCGCCACCCTCTCCGGCGGCCAGCGCAGCCGCGCGTCGCTTGCCTGCGTGCTGGTCGGCGACCCGGAGCTGGTCATCCTCGACGAGCCGACCGTTGGCCAGGACCCGGTGCTGCGGGCCGACCTGTGGGCCCGGTTCCACGCCATGGCGGCGGCCGGCACCACCCTGCTGGTGTCCAGCCACGTGATGGACGAGGCGGCCCGCTGCGACCGCCTGCTGCTGATCCGCGAGGGCCGACTGATCGCCGACGACAGCCCCGCCGCGATCCGCGCCGCGGCCGGCGTGGACGACCTCGACGAGGCGTTCCTGCGGCTGATCCGGGCCGGCGCGGCACCCGCCGGAGGCGCCTCGTGAACGCGCGCATCCTGGCGGCCACCACCTGGCGCATCCTGCGCCAGCTCCGGCACGACCGGCGCACCATCGCGCTGCTGGTGGCGGTGCCGGCCGTCCTGCTCACCCTTGTCTACTTCATGTACGCCGACCAGCCGACCCCACCGGGCGCGCCGTCCACGTTCGACCGGATCGCGCTGGTGATGCTCGGCATCTTCCCCTTCGTGATCATGTTCCTGGTGACCAGCATCGCCATGCTCCGGGAGCGCACCTCCGGCACCCTGGAGCGGCTGCTCACGACCCCGATGGGCAAGCTGGACCTGCTGTTCGGCTACGGCATCGCGTTCGGACTGGCCGCCGCGGTGCAGGCGGCGGTCGCCGCCGCTGTCGCGTACTGGGTCTTCGACCTGGAGACCGCCGGCAGCAGCGCGCTGGTGATCGGGATCGCGGTCCTCGACGCGGTGCTCGGCGTCGCCCTCGGGCTGTTCTGCAGCGCCTTCGCCCGCACCGAGTTCCAGGCAGTACAGTTCCTGCCGGTCGTGGTGATCCCCCAGCTGCTGCTGTGCGGGCTGTTCGTGGCCCGCGACCAGATGGCCGGCTGGCTCCAGGCGCTCAGTGACGCCCTCCCCCTGTCGTACGCCGTCGAGGCGTTGCAGGAGGTCGGCGCCAACGCCGAGCCGACCGGCAGGATGTGGCGGGACGTGACCGTGGTGTTCGGCGCGGTGGTGCTGGCGCTGGTGCTCGCGGCGGCCACCCTGCGCCGGCGCAGCGGCTGACCGGCGGGACGGACGAAGGGCGGCGATGACGCGGCGGACGGGCCGGAGACCCGGCAACCCGGGCACCCGGGAGTCGATCCTCGACGCGGCGCGGGCGGCGTTCGCCGAACGCGGCTTCGACGCGGCCTCGATCCGCGCCATCGCCGGCACGGCCGGGGTCGACCCGGCGCTGGTGCACCACTACTTCGGCAGCAAGGACCAGCTCTTCCTGGCCGCGATGAACCTGCCGGTGGACCCGGGTCAGCTGGTGCCGAGGGTGCTCGCCGGTGACCGGGACGGCGTCGGCGAGCGGATGGTGCGCGTCTTCCTCGGAGTATGGGACTCTCCGGCCGGCAGCGCCGGGGTGGCGCTGCTGCGCTCGGCGGTGAGCAACGAGTGGACCGCGCGGCTGCTACGCGAGTTCATCACCACGCAGGTGCTGCGCCGGGTGCTCGAACAGCTGGACGTCGAGCCGGCCCAGCTGCCGCTGCGCGGTTCCCTGGTGGCCACCCAGATGATCGGCTTGGCCATGATGCGGCACGTGGTCCGGCTGGAGCCGGTGGCATCCGCCGACCCGGAGACGCTCGTCGCGGCCATCGGCCCGACCGTGCAGCGCTACCTCACCGGCTCTCTTGCGAGCTGACCGACACGCGAGGCGCCAGCCGCCTGGTGCCGGCGGGCTCAGTACCGGGGTCGGGCCTCGGCCGGGCGGCGCAGCGACGGCAGCAGGCCGGCCAGCTCGTCCGGATCGGCCACCGGGCACGGGAAGGCCAGCCGGACCCGACGCCGGGCACCGGAGCGGCCGAGGGACACCACCAGCCCGTAACGGTCGATGCGCACCACCCGGGGCGGCCCGTCCGGCGTCTGCCCGGTCAGCCCGAGCTGCCGACGCAGGTATTCGGTCAGCTGGGAGGCATCACGTTCGGCGAGGTCGGCCAGCAGCCGTGCCTCGACCGGGTGCACCGGGTCCGGCTCGGCCTCGGCGTACTCCCCGGGGTCGACCCGCTGCACGGCGCCGGCGCGTTCCCAGCGGACCTCGACCACCTCGAAGCGGTACAGCCGGAATCGGGTGCCCAGGTCGAGCAGGTCACCGGTCGGGTCGACGGCGGCGAAGTCGACCGCCGCGTGCCGGGCCTCGTCGCCGCTCAGCTCCGCCGCCCAGCCGGAGACCCAGGCCCGGCCCAGAGCGGGCGCGCCGGCGGCGGGCGGCAGATCGAGCACGTCCAGGACCACCGCGACGTCGTTGCCGCCGGCCACCGGTTGCAGCGCGGCGGCCAGGTGGCTGGCGACCGGCACCAGCAGCAGCACCCGCCCGTCCGGGTCGGTCACGTGCCGGGCGTGGTGCGGGCCGGGCCGGTGGGCCAGGTGGACGAGACCGGGCAGGCGGCCGGCGACGAGGGTACGAACGATCTCGGCGGGGCTGGGCCGCATGGGCGCGACTCCTTCTGAGGTTAGGCTTACCTAATCCGGAGCCTAGAGCACCTGGCCAGCGACGTCCACCACACCGGCGCGATCGTTACCGCGTCTGCTCCAGCCACGAGGCGTAGAGCAGGCCGTAGACCGAGTCCGCGTCCCGGACCAGCTCGTCGTGCGGCCCGCGCTGCACCACCCGCCCCCGGTCCACCACGATCACCTCGTCCGCTGCCTGCGCCGTGGAGAGCCGGTGCGCGATGGCGAGCGTCGTGCGGCCCCTGGTGACCGCGTCCAGGGTGCGTTGCAGACGCACCTCCGTCGCCGGATCCACCGCGCTTGTCGCCTCGTCCAGGACCAGCAGGTCCGGGTCGGCCACGTACGCCCGCGCCAACGCGACAAGCTGCCGCTCCCCGACGCTGAGCGCCTCACCCCGCTCACCGACAGGTGTGTCCAGGCCTGCCGGCAGACCGTCCAGCCAGTCCGACAGGCCCAACTCGGTGAAGGCGGCGCCGAGCTGCTCGTCGGTCAGCTCCGGACGGGCGAACCGGACGTTGTCCCCCACCGTCGCGTCGAAGAGGAAGCCGTCCTGCGGCACCATCACCACCCGGGAGCGCAGCGAGTCGAAGCGGACCTCCGACAGCGGCACCCCGGACAGCAGCACCGCCCCCGCCGACGGATCCATCAGACGGGTGAGCAGCTTGGCGAAGGTCGTCTTGCCGCTGCCGGTCTCACCGACCACCGCCACCCGGCTCTTCGCCGGGATCTCCAGGTCGATGTCGTGCAGCACCGGCGGCCCACCGGGGTACGCGAACCGCACCCCCGCGAAGCGGATGTCCAGCGGCCCGCCCGGCAGATCACGTCCCTGCTCCCCCGGGTCGGCCACGTCCGGGGCGACGTCCAGCACGTCCAGCACCCGGCGCCAGCCCGCGATCGCGTTCTGCGCCTCGTTGAGCACCTCGGTGGCGATCTGCACCGGCTGGATGAAGAGCGTGACCAGGAACAGGAACGCGGTCAGCTGGCCGATCGACAGGGTGCCGTCCACGCCAAGCGTCACACCGAGCACCACCACCCCGGCCAGCGCCAACCCGGCGGCCAGCTCACCCACCGAGCTGCCCACGATGCTGATCCGGATCGCCCGCTGCTGCGCCAGCCGCTGACCGTCGATGGCGTCGTCCAGCCGCCGCGCGGTGCGTCCCGCGATGCCGTACGCCCGGATGACCGGCGCCCCCACGACGCTCTCGCCGATCGCGCCGAGCAGCGTGCCGGTGCGCTGACGCACCGTCGCGTACGCTGCGCCGAGGCGGCGTTGCAACTGCCGGATGACGAGCACCGCCGGCAGGAACGCGGCCAGCACCACCAGGGTCAACTGCCAGGAGTACGCCAGCATGACGGCGGTGGTGACCACCAGCTGACCGAGGTTGACCAGCAGGATCACCCCACCCCACTGGAGGAACTGGGTGATCTGGTCGACGTCGCTGGTGACCCGGGAGACAAGCGATCCGCGCCGCTCCGACTGCTGGTGCAGCATCGACAGGTCGTGCACGTGCCGAAACGCCCGGGTGCGAACGTTCGCCAGCGCCGTCTCGCTGACCGTGAACAGCCGGCGCATCATCAGGTACCCGCAGAGCGTGGTGACCGTGAGGATCGCCGCGGTGATCGCCACCACCGACCACACCACGTCCAGGTTCAGCCCTCCGACGATGCCCCGGTCGATGCCCTGCTGCACGGCGACCGGTACGGCCACCCGGCCGACCATGTAGACAAGCGCGAGGGCCAGCGTGGCGGCCAGCCCGGTCCGCAGCTCCGGTGAGAGCGCCAGGCCACGGCGCAGGGTCTGCCAGGTCGTCTCGGCCCGCTCGTCCCGCTCATCGTTCTTCACGCTCACCGGTCCACCTCGATCTCCAGGCCCGACGGGAGCGGTGCGACCTCGTCGTCGTACGTGCGTTCCTGCGCGCGGTCCACCTCCGCCTGTTCGTAGGCGGTGACCAGGTCGGCGTAGCCGGGCACGGTGGCCAGCAGCTCGGTGTGCGTTCCCCGGGCCACCACCCGCCCCTGCTCGACGTAGATGACCTCGTCGGCAAGCGCGATCGTGGCCCGGCGGTACGCGACGACCAGGATCGACGCGGCCGGCACGCCCGGTTGGCTCGCCGACGAGCGCAGCCCGGCGAGGATGGCCGCCTCCACCCGGGGGTCGACCGCGCTCGTCGCGTCGTCGAGCACCAGCAGTCGCGGTCGGCCGGCCAGCGCGCGGGCCAGGGTGAGCCGCTGGCGCTGGCCGCCGGAGAGCGAGGTGCCCCGTTCGCCGACCATGGTGTCCAGTCCGTCGGGCAGGGCCGCGACGAACCCGTCCGCCTCGGCCAGCCGCAGCGCCGCCCAGACGTCCTCGTCGTCGACGCCGGGCCGGTCCAGGGCGATGTTGGCGCGGACCGTGTCGTCGAAGATGAACGGCACCTGCGCGACCAGGGCCACCGTGCCGGTCAGCGACGCGACGGTCAGCTCCCGCACGTCCACCCCGTCCAGCTCGACGGTGCCGGAGTCCGGGTCGACGAGGCGTACCGCCAGCGAGGTGATTGTGGACTTGCCGGCGCCGGTCGGCCCGACCAGGGCCACCGTCCGCCCGGCCGGCACGGTGAAGCCGACCTCGCCGAGCACCTGCGCGCCGGGCAGGTGCGCCTCGGCAGGCGGGTACGAGAAGTGCACGCCGGTGAAGGTGAGGGTGGCCGGGCCGGAGGTGGCCGGGTCGAGCACCCGCTGCCCGTACGGCATCTCGCCGGTGGCGTCGAGCACGCGGCGCACCCGGTCCCAGCCGGCGACGCTGCGCGGCAGCTCGGCCAGGACCCAGCCGATGGCCCGCACCGGGAAGGCAAGCACGGTGAAGAGGAAGGCCACGCTGACCAGCTCGGCGACGCTGATCGCGCCCTGGCGCAGCCGGAACGCCCCGACCACCAGGACGGCGAGGGTGCCGAGGCTGGGCAGCGTCTCCAGCAGCGGGTCGAAGACACCCCGCAGCCGGCCGACCGCGATCAGCGAGTCGCGCAGCTCGCCGGCGCGGCTGGCGAACCGAGCCGTCTCCTGGGCCTCGCGGCCCATCGTCTTGACCACCAGGGCGCCGTCGAAGCTCTCGTGGGCGATGCCGCTGACCTCGGCGCGCAGCCTCTGCGCCCGGGCCTGCCGGGGCGCCATCCGGCGGGAGTAGACGACGTTGAGCGCGAACAGGGCCGGGAACACCGCGAGGCCGACCAGGGCGAGGGCCCAGTCGGTGGCGAACAGCGAGGCGATCGCGCCGACCAGCATGACCAGCGTGCCGACGGCGAACGGCAGCGGCGCGATCGGATACCACGCCGCCTCGACGTCGGAGTTGGCGTTGGACAGCAGCGTGCCTGTGGAGTTGCGCTGATGCCAGGCCACCGGCAGGTCCAGGTAGCGGCGGGTGACCCGGCGGCGGTAGGCCGCCTGGAGGCGGTACTGCATGTAGCCGGCGCCGAGCCGGCGACCGAAGATGCCCACCACGCGCAGCACGCTGATCCCGAACAGCGCGGCCGCGGCCAGCGCCAGGGTGCCGACGCCCACCTGGCCGCGGGCGATGGACGGCACCACCACCTCGCCGACGACCCCGCCGACGACGTACGCGCTGGCGATGACCATCCCGCCGAACAGCACACTGCCGACCACCGCGACCGCGAAGATCCGTGGCTGTTCCCGGATCGCCTGCCCGAGGACACGCAGCCCTCGGCCCAGCACGTCCCGACTTGTCCTGCTCGCCACGCTCTCCCCCGCCGTAAGCCGCAATTATCTCCCTCATCCTTACCGCTGTTGGCCAGCACCGCCGACCCGGAGCGGATATGTCGACCATCACGTGCCGGCGGGCGCGGTCGTCGAGGTGTGCCGCCGCCCGCCGGCGAGCGGCGGCGGGCGGCCGGGCCTACGATCGGGCCATGTCGCGGTACGCCCGAGCCGAGCGCCAGGCGCTGGCCGATCTCCTCCTGGCCCTCGGGCCCGACGCGCCGACGATCAACGAGGGGTGGGCCACCCGTGATCTCGCCGCGCACCTGGTGCTGCGCGAGCGCCGGCCGGACGCGGCCGGCGGGATCCTGCTGCCGCCACTGCGCGGGTACGCCGAGCGGGTGCGCCGCGGCCTCGCCGCCCGCCCGTACGACGAACTGGTGGCGCAGGTGCGCCGGCCACCGGTGTGGAGCCCGGTCAGCAACCCGCTGACCGACGAGCTGGCCAACACCATGGAGTTCTTCATCCACCACGAGGACGTACGGCGGGCCAGCCCCGGCTGGCAGCCCCGCGACCTGGCGCCCGGCCTCCAGGCCGCCCTGTGGAAGCGAGCCGCCCCGATGGCCCGGCTCGCGCTGCGCCGCTTCCCGGCGGACCTGTACGTGCAGGCGCCCGGGCACGGGGAGATCTCCGTCGGCCGTGGCGGCGATCGGCTGCGGCTGGTCGGGGCGCCTGCCGAACTGGCCCTGTTCCTCTCCGGCCGGCAGCGGGTGTCGAGGGTCCAGCTGGACGGCCCGCCCGAGGCCGCCGGCCGGCTGCGGACCGCTGGCCTGGGCATGTGACGCTCTGAGCATAATCGGTCGCTGCTCCAGTGTGGAGCTTCCCACACCCAGCGAAGCACGCTGATGCCTTCTCCCGTACGCTTCATCGCGCCGCTCTGCGCCGGGCGGCCCGAAGTGGGGGCGCACTGTGCGGAGTTTCGCGATGTCGGCACTGCGGGAGCCCCCGTTCGCCGCGGGGCGCCACGGCGCCACGGAACAGGTTGCGGTCGAGAGCGCCGAATGGGCGCACGCCTTCGGCTTGGTCAATTCCGGCCATCGTGTGCGCCGGCTGCAACGGGCCGACGCCGCGGGGCTGGCCGGCCGCGCCTGCCCGGACGGGTCGGTGGACGGCCTGCGGCTGCTCACCGACCTGATCAGCTGGCTCTTCGTCATGGACGACGCCTGCGACGAGGACGGCCTGGGCAGCGACCCGGCCCGGCTCGGGCCGGCGATCAGCACCCTGCTCGACGTGCTGGACCACTTCGGCGACTCGGATGTCGTACCGCCCGCCGTCGGGCCGCTCGGTGACGCGCTGCACGACCTGTGCCGCCGCATCCGCCCCTACGACCGCCCGGCACTGCTGCTGCGGTTCGTCAGCCAGCTCCGGGAGTACCTGCTGGCGCTGCTCTGGGAGGCGACCAACCGGGAGCGCCGGCGCGTGCCCGAGGTGGCGGAGTACGTCCAACTACGCCGGCACATCGGCGGCGTGCACCCCTGCCTCACCCTGACCGACCTGGCGTCGGCGCAGCCGCCCGGGCCGGACCGGCGCGCCGATCCGGCGTTCGTCGCCCTGGACCTGCTGGCCGTGGACCTGGTCTGCTGGTGCAACGACCTCTTCTCGTACGGCAAGGAGAGCCAGGCGGACCCGGACGCGCAGAACCTGGTGACGGTGATCGCCCAGGGGAGCGGTTCGGACGAGGCGGACGCGTTGCGGGCGGCGGCGGACCGGTTCAACCAGGGGCTCGCGGCGTACCTGACGGCGGAGGAGGCGCTGCTGGCCAGCGGTGACGACGGCGTCCGGCCGGCCGTGGCTACCCGCCGGAACTGGATCCGCGCCACCTACGACTGGTCGGTCGCGGCCGCCCGGTACGCCTGATCCGGCCGCACCGGTCGGTGTTCGGGGACGCCCGAACGATCACCAGGGCTAGCCGATGCCCGGTGACAGGCAATACTCTTCGGTAACCACATACGACGTGACCCCCGTCACGCCACCACCCTCGAAGGCGGCTACAGCGATGGCTCTCGATGTACCGTACCGCTCCATCCCGGATATGTTCCTCAAGCGCGTGGCGGCCACCCCCGACCAGCACGCGTTCGCGTCCCCGAACTCCGACGACTCTGGCCCCAACTGGCTCACCTGGGCCCAGGTCGGCCAGCGCGCCAAGGCGGTCGCCGCCGGCCTGCACAGCCTGGGCATCGGCCTGGAGGACCCGGTCGCGATCATCGCCAACACCCGCCTGGAGTGGGTGATCGCCGACTTCGGCATCATGTGCGCGGGCGGAGCGACCACCACCGTCTACCCCACGACCGAGCCGGCGGACGCGACGTACATCATCGCGGACTCGGCTTCCCGGGTGTTGTTCGCGGAGAACCCGGCCCAGGCCGCCAAGATCGCCGGCGCCGACCTGCCCGCGCTGACCCATGTCGTGCTCATCGACGGCGTCGCCGACGCGTCCGCCGACGTACCCCAGCTCACCCTCGCCGAGCTGGAGGAGCGGGGTGCCGGCGCGCTGGCCGCCGAGCCCGACCTGGTCGACATGATCGTGGCCGGGATCGGCCCGGACCACCTGGCCACCCTGATCTACACCTCCGGTACCACCGGCCGCCCGAAGGGCGTCGAGCTGCTGCACGGCGGATGGTGCTGGGAGGCCGTGGCGCAGGCCGACCTGGGCCTGCTGCGCGACGACGACCTGCAGTACCTGTGGCTGCCGCTGTCGCACTCGTTCGGCAAGACCCTGCTCTGCGGCGCCACCCACGTCGGTATGCCCACCTACGTCGACGGCCGGGTGGACAAGCTTGTCGACCTGCTGTCGGTGATCCGGCCGACGCTGATGTGCGGCGCTCCCCGCGTGTTCGAGAAGGTCTACAACCGGGCGGTGACCACCGCGCAGGACGCCGGCGGCGCGAAGGCGAAGATCTTCGCCTGGGCGGTCGGGGTCGGCAAGGAGAAGGTGGCCCTGGAGCAGGCCGGCAAGCCGGTGTCGACCGGGCTGAAGATGCGCTACGCGCTCGCCGAGAAGCTGGTGTTCAGCAAGCTCCAGGCCCGTCTGGGCGGTCGGATGCGGGTGCTGGTGTCCGGCGCCGCCCCGCTCAGCCCCGAGATCGCCACCTTCTTCGCCGCCGCCAACCTGCCGATCTCCGAGGGCTACGGCCTCACCGAGACCAGCGCCGGCAACTTCGTCAACCCGCCGGCCGGGCTGCGCATCGGCACGGTCGGCCGGGCGATGGGCGACCTGGAGTGCCGCATCGACACCGACGGGGAGATCCTGGTCCGTGGCCGGCCGGTGATGCGCGGCTACCACAACCTGCCGCAGGAGACCGCCGCCGCGTTCACCGAGGACGGCTTCTTCCGCACCGGCGACATCGGCACCCTCGACGAGCAGGGCTACCTGCGGATCACCGACCGCAAGAAGGACCTGGTCAAGACCTCGGGCGGCAAGTACATCGCGCCGTCGCACATCGAGGGGATGTTCAAGGCGCTCTGCCCGTACACCTCGCAGGCGATCGTCATCGGCCAGGCCCGCAACTACTGCACGATGCTCGTCACGCTCGACCCGGACGCGATCCGGGGATGGGTGGCCGGCGGCCCGCTGGAGGGGCGCGGCTACGCCGAGATCGTCGCGTCGCCGGAGGCCCAGACGATGGTCGAGGAGTACGTCTCCCAGCTCAACGCCAAGCTCAACCGCTGGGAGACGATCAAGAAGGTGGCGATCCTGCCGCGCGACCTGACCATCGAGCACGGCGAGATCACCCCCTCTCTGAAGATCAAGCGACGCGGGGTGGAGAGCAACTTCGCCGCCGAGATCGACAAGATGTACTCGGGCAGCCTCGCCGAGCTGTGACCCACCGAGGGTCCCGTGTCCGGCTCCCCGCCGGACACGGGGCCCTCACAGGTGGTGGCCCCGCCACCTCGTCTGTTCCTCCTCCACGGCGAGCTGCTCGTCCAGCGCCGTCTGCCGGACCCCCCGCCGGCGTCGGGTGTCGACAATCGTCTGCGCGCCCACGGCCAGCGCCGCGGCGAGGGCCAGCAGTGCCAACGCGAACAGCTCGGGCAACGCGCCGGCCACCGGCACCAGCGCGAGCAGCAGCACGATCCCGCCGATCGTGGGCCAGCGGGGGGCGGCAAGCAGCCACCGGCCCAGCACGATGAGCGCAAGCAGGTAGAGCGCGACCCCGCCGTAGAGCGCCAGCAGGTCGAAGCCCGGTAGCGGAACACCCCAGGTTGGCGTGTGGGGGTCGGCGCCCTCGTGGATGAGCCCCTTGAGGCCGAGCGCGAACAGGATGACGCCGATGATGACCGGCAGGTGCAGGTAGGTGTAGGCGTCCCGGGCCAGGGCGGCGCGGGCGTCCGGGTCGCGGGTGCGGTGCAGGGCCTGTTCCATGCCGAGTGCCAACGTGTCGAAGTACGCCCACCACAGCGACGCGGCCACCGCGACGCCGAGCACCGCGGCGATCAGCACCGGCCAGGTCAGCGGCAGAACGACGCTGCCGCCGGGAGCGAGCCCGAGCGCGATGATGGCCTCGCCGAGGGCGACCAGGACGATCTGGCCGTGCCGCTCCGCCCAGTGCCCGGCGGAGAGCACCGTCCACCCGGTGCCGCGCAGCGCCAGCCCGGCCCCGTACTCGACGGCCAGGGCCGCGAGCCAGAGCGCCAGCCGGAACACCCCCTCGGCGGCGCCGTCGAAGAGCCGCTGCGGCACCAGGGCGGCCACGACGATGAGCGACGTGGACAGCGCCACCGGCAGGGCGAGCATCCGCCAACGTCGACGCACGTCCCGGTCCCGACGGCCGAGCCACAGGAAGATCGACGTCTCGCCGACCCGGACCAGGAAGTAGCCGGCCGCGAAGACCAGCGGGCCGGGCAGCCCGCCGGGACGGTCGACGAACGCCTTCGGCAGGCTCAGCGCCAGCACGAAGGCGGCGGCCATGGTGACGAAGCCGACCAGCGGAACGATGCCCTGGTCGGTGCGGATCAGGTTGCCCAGTACGGCGAAACCCGACCAGCACCACCAGAGCAACGCCAGCACCACCAGGCACTGGACCAGGCCCCGGACGGTCCGGTCGGCGGCGGTGGCGGTGGTGACGTTCAGAAAGGCGAAGACGAAGATCAGGTCGTAGAAGAGTTCGAGGCGGGTGGCCCGGGAGCCCGGCGCGCTCCGCTGCACCCCACGCGTCCGCCCACCCTCGCCCACCAGGGGATTGTGGCAGTCGCCAGCGGGTCGAAGGCGCGTTCCCGCCAGACGGGTCGACCGGGCTCAGGCGATGACTGCCGGCTCCCGCCACCGCTGCCGGCCGGTCCGGTCCAGGTCGTAGCGGACCCCGGCGATCCGCTCGACCGCCTCCACCAGGTCGGCGGCGGGCAGGGTGAACGGCAGCCGCAGGAACCGCTCCAGGGTGCCGTCGAGGCCGAACCGGGGGCCGGGGGCGAGCCGGACGCCGACCTCCTCGGCGGCCCGGGCCAGCGCGCTGGAGACCGGGCCGTCCAGCTCGGCCCAGAGTGTCACGCCGCCCCGCGGCGGGGTGACGCGCCAGTCCGGCAGGCGGTGCGCCAGCGCGCCGAGCAGGGCATCGCGCTGCGCGGCGAGTTGGACCCGCCGGTCGCCGACGATGGCCGGCGCGTCGGCGAGCAGGTGCACCGCGACAAGCTGGTCCAGCACCGGGCTGGCCATGTCCACACCGACCCGGACGGCGGCCAGTCGCTGCACCTGCGGCGCGGAGGCGCGGACCCAGCCGATCCGCAGGCCACCCCAGTACGGCTTGCTCATCCCGCCGATGCTCACGACCCGGGAGTGCCGATCGTAGGTGGCCATCGGCGGCGGCAGTTCGGTGCCGTCCAGCGGCAGGTCCACGAAGGATTCGTCGACGACGAGGTCGGTGCCGGCGGCGTGGGCGGCGGCCACCACCCGCTCACGCAGCGGGGCCGGCATCAGATGCCCGGTCGGGTTCTGGAACTCCGGGATCAGGTAGGCCAGCCGGGGTCGGGTCTGCCGGAGACTGCCCAGCAGCAGGTCGGCGTCCCAGCCACCGGTGTCGGCCGCCAGGCCGTGGGTGGTGATCCGGGCCCGGCGGCCGGCCAGCGCGGCGAGCGCGTTGGGGTAGGTGGGTGACTCGACCAGCACGCTGCCGCCGGGCGCGAGGGCGAGACGCAGCACCAGGTCGAGTGCGTGCTGGGTGCCGCTGGTCACCATGATCTGGTCGGCCGAGGTTGGCAGCCCCCGTGCCGTGTACCCGTCGGCCACCGCCTCGCGCAGCTCGATGATGCCGGTCGGGTGGTAACCCGCGCCGCCCACGTACCGCGGCAGGTCCTCGGCGGCGGCCCGGGCCGCCGTGAGCAGCTGCGGTGGCGCGGACAGCGCGGCGACGCCGAGGTCGATCATCTCCCGGTCGTCCAGCGGGGTCCACAGGCCGGTGCTGGCGACCCGGTGGTTGCCGGGCAGCATGGTCCAGCTGCCGGCGCCCCGGCGGCTGGCCAGGTGCCCGGTCTCGCGCAGCTGCCGGTACGCGGCGGTGACCGTGGTCCGGCTGATCCGCAGCGCCTCGGCCAGCTCCCGTTCGGCCGGCAGGCGTACGCCCAGCGGCAACCGGCCGTCGGCGAGCAGGCCCCGCACGGCGCCGGCGAGGGCGGCGTAGTCCGGGCTGCGCCGCCGACCCGGCAGGGCGTGCCACTGTCCGAGCAGACGAGCCAATTGGACGCCGCGCACCTGACCGGTCATGGGCCACTCCTCGGACATTGGCTTCTTCCCCCGGGAGGATTGGCCCCTAGGGTGGCATGCATGGCACTGATTGGCAATCTGCGGCACCGGCCCGCGCGGCGGCTGAGCCAGCTCTACGTCGGGCTGGTCCTCTACGGCGTCAGCATGGCCCTGATGGTCCGCTCCGATCTGGGCCTCGACCCGTGGGACGTCTTCCACCAGGGCCTGGCCGAGCGGACCGGGCTCTCCTTCGGCACCGTCACCATCGGCGTCGGCGCGCTCGTGCTGCTGCTCTGGATCCCGCTGCGGCAACGCCCCGGGCTCGGCACGGTCAGCAACGTGGTCGTCATCGGCCTGGTGGTGGACGCCACGCTGGCCCTGCTTCCGGCCGGCGGCCCGCTCGGCGTGCGCATCGCGCTGCTGGTCACCGGGATCGTCGTCAACGGCGCCGCCACCGGTCTCTACCTCGGCGCCCAGCTCGGTCCCGGCCCCCGCGACGGCCTGATGACCGGCTTCGTGGCCCGCCGGCCCGGCTGGTCGGTCCGGCTGGTGCGTACGGTCATCGAGGTCACCGTGCTGGCGCTGGGCTGGCTGCTCGGTGGCACGGTCGGCGTGGGCACCGTCGCGTACGCGCTGGCCATCGGTCCGCTGGCGCACCTGTTCATCCCGGTGTTCGCCGTGCCCATGACGGCGAGCGCCGCACCCGAGCCGGAGGCCGCTCCCGTCGGCTGAGCGTTCACCTACCGTCCCCGGGCCGGCACGTCGTGGTGGTGACGAGGGCCCGGATGGCGGGTGGGTGTTCCCTTCCTGGACGCGCGCCGTCATCATCTCTGCATGGGGGAGAACGGTTGGCGCTGGACGGACGCCTGGATCTTCGTGTCGCTGGTCATCGCGAGCGGCGCCGGTCGGCATCGCCGATCGGCGACCAGCCGCAGGCCGGAGGGCGTCCGCCTCACCGATGTGCTCTCCACCGCCGACCATCTCAACCAGGCGATCCCGCAGCGGCACGAGGTGGAGGCTGCGGTTCAGCGTCTGGTCGGCGCCGGTCTGATCAGCGTGGCCGACGGCTGGTTCCGGATCACCACCGAGGGTGAGCAGCTCTGGCGCAACCGCCCGCGCGCCGGCGTCGCGACGATGGTGGACACCGTGCAGGGCGTCCTGAGCCGCCGGCACGCGCCGGGCAGCGCCGACTGGATCCTGGAGGAGGCCGACCACGCGGCGGCCGTCCAGGAGTACGTGGTCCGCTCGATCCCGACGCCCCGGCGCTCACCGGAGGGGCACTCCGGCGCGCAGCACTGACCCTGCTCAGCGCACCGGGTGACCGCCGCGGCGCAGCGCGTCCTTGACCTCGGCCACGGTCAGCTCGCCGAAGTGGAAGACGCTGGCGGCGAGCACCGCGTCCGCGCCGGCGCCGATCGCCGGCGGGAAGTGGGCCACCTCGCCCGCGCCGCCGCTGGCCACCACCGGCACGTCCACCACCGCCCGCACGGCGGCGATCAGTTCCAGGTCGAAGCCCGCCTTGGTGCCGTCGGCGTCCATCGAGTTGAGCAGGATCTCCCCCGCGCCCAGCTCGGCTCCCCGCCGCGCCCAGTCCACCGCGTCGATGCCGGTGCCGCGCCGGCCGCCGTGCGTGGTGACCTCGAAACCGCTCTCGGTAGCGGCCCGGCGCACGTCGAGGGAGAGCACCAGCACCTGCCGCCCGAACCGGTCGGCGATCTCGGCGATCAGCTCCGGCCGGGCGATGGCGGCGGTGTTCACGCCGACCTTGTCGGCGCCGGCGCGCAGCAGGGTGTCCACGTCGGCGACCTGCCGGACCCCACCGCCGACGGTCAGCGGGATGAACACCGACTCGGCGGTGCGGCGCACCACGTCGAGCATGGTGCCCCGGTCGCTGGAGGAGGCGGTCACGTCGAGGAAGGTCAGCTCGTCGGCGCCGGCACGGTCGTACGCCGCCGCCAGCTCCACCGGATCACCGGCATCGCGCAGGTCGAGGAAGTTGACCCCCTTGACCACCCGTCCGGCGTCCACGTCGAGACAGGGGATCACCCGCACCGCCACCGTCATGCCCGTGAGCCTATCCCCCGTACGCGCGGCGGCGGCCGACCCGATCGGGTCGGCCGCCGTGATCGAGGTCCGCGTCACACCCGGACGAGCATCTTGCCCAGGTTCTCGCCGCGGAGCAGCCCGAGGAACGCCGACGGGGCGTTCTCGATGCCGTCCACGATCGTCTCGTCGTACGTCAGCGAGCCGTCACGCAGCCACCCGGCGACGTCGCGCAGGAACGCCTGACGGACGTCGCCGTGGTCGTTGACCAGGAAGCCGCGCAGGGTGAGCCGCTTGCCGATGACCAGCGCGAGGTTGCGCGGCGCGGCCGGCGGCTCGGTGGCGTTGTACTGCGCGATCATGCCGCAGATGGCGACCCGGCCGTGCAGGTTCATCGCCGAGATCGCCGCCTCCAGGTGATCACCGCCGACATTGTCGAAGTAGACGTCGACGCCGTCCGGGGCGGCCGCCCGCAGCGATTCGCGGACCGGCCCGTCGTGGTAGTCGAAGGCGGCGTCGAAGCCCAGTGCCCGCAGCCGCTCGACCTTGGCCGGCGAGCCGGCGCTGCCGATCACCCGGCCGGCGCCCTTGAGCTTGGCGATCTGACCGACCAGGCTGCCCACCGAGCCGGCGGCGGCGGAGACGAAGACCGTCTCGCCGGGCTTCATGGACGCCACCTCGAGCAGACCGGCGTACGCGGTCAGACCGGGCATGCCCAGCACACCGAGGTACGCGCTGACCGGGGCCAGGCTGGCATCGACCGGGCGGGCGGCGGTGGCGTCGAGCAGCGCGTACTCCCGCCAGCCCAGCCCGTGCAGCACGGTGTCGCCGACGTGGACGTCCGCCGCCTCGCTGGCCACCACCTCGCCGACCGCGGCACCGTCCAGCGGCGCGTCCAGGGCGAACGGCGGCACGTACGACTTGACGTCGTTCATCCGCCCCCGCATGTACGGGTCGACGGACATGTACTGGTTGCGGACCACGATCTGGCCCGGACCGGGCGTCGGCACGTCGGTCTCGACGAACCGGAAGTTCTCCTCGGTGGGCCACCCGGCGGGTCGGCTGGCCAGGTGGATCTCACGGTTGCTGGTCACGGGGGCGGTCGTCCTTTCGTCCGGGGGTGGTGGCCTGGGTGCGCGACGTCACGCGGCCAGGGTCTCGCGGACGGTCAGCGTGACGTCGATGTTGCCGCGGGTGGCGTTGGAGTACGGGCACACCTGGTGAGCCTGCTCGACGATCTGCTCGGCGGTGTCGCGGGACACGGCGGGCAGGTCGACGACGAGCTGCACGGTGAGCCCGAACCCGCCGCTGCCGTTCGGGCCGATGCCCACCTCGGCGTCGACGACGGAGCCGGTCACGTCGGCCTTGGCCCGGCGGGCCACCACCCGCAGCGCGCTGTGGAAGCAGGCCGCGTAGCCGGCGGCGAAGAGCTGCTCGGGGTTGGCGGCGCCACCGGCGCCACCCATCTCCTTCGGCACGGCCAGGTCGAGCGTGACGGTGCCGTCGGAGGTCTCGACGTGACCGTCCCGGCCGTCGCCGGTGGCGGTCGCGGACGCGGTGTAGAGAACCTGCATGAGAGTCACTGCTCCTTCTGTCGGTGGATGGTGTCGGTGACCCGGGTGAGGGTGTCGCGCAGCGCGACGAGCTCGCCGAGGCCGAGCCCGGTGGCCTGCGCGATCCGCATCGGGACGTCGCAGAGCCGCTCGCGCAGCGCCCGGCCCTGCTCGGTGAGGCCGACCTCGACCCGTCGCTCGTCGCGGGCGGACCGCCGCCGGACCACCAGGCCCGCCCCCTCCAGCCGCTTGAGCAGCGGGGAGAGCGTGCCGGAGTCCAGTCGCAGCTCGGCGCCGAGCTCGGAGACCGTGGGGGCCTCGTCGGGGCGCTCCCAGAGCACCAGCAGCACCAGGTACTGCGGATAGGTGAGCCCGAACTCGTCGAGGATCGGTCGGTACACGTCGGTCAGGGCGCGCGACGCGGCGTAGAGCGCGAAGCACACCTGCCGGCGCAGCACCAGATCATCGGTCACCGTTGAACCGTAGCCCACAATTAAGTTGTGCACAACTTATCGGACCGCGAGGCGGCCGGAACGCCCGCCGGGCCGCCCTCAGCGATCGCCGAGGTACGCCTCCAGCTCCACCTCGACCAGGTGCTCCGGATCCAGCAGGCCGGCCACCACCACAAGCGTCGCCGCCGGCCGCACCGCCCCGAAGACCGCGTTGTGCGCCCGGCCCACCTCGTCGGCGTACAGCCGGTCCGTCACGTACATCCGGGTCCGGACCACGTCCCCCGGCTCCGCACCCACCTCGGCCAGCGCCGCCAAACCGGTCCGCAGCGCCTGCGCGGTCTGCGCCGCCGGATCACCCACATGCGTCACCCGGCCGTCCACAGTGGACGTGCAGCCCGCCGTCCACGCCCGGTCGCCGGCCCGGACGACCCGGGAGTAGCCGTACCGCTGCTCCCACGGACCGCCCGAGCCCAGCCGGGTGACCGTCACGCCTCGGCCAGCGTCCGCAGCGCCTCGGCCACCGTGAAGGCGCCCGCGTACAGCGCCTTGCCGGCGATCACGCCCTCCACACCCATCGACTCCAGCGACGCCAGCGCCCGCAGGTCGTCCAACGTGGACACGCCACCGGAGGCGATCACCGGCCGGTCGGTCCGGGCGCACACCTCCCGCAACAGATCCAGGTTCGGCCCGCGCATCGTGCCGTCCTTGGTGATGTCCGTGACCACGTACCGGCTCGCGCCCGCCTTGTCCAGCCGCTCCAGCACCTCGTACAGGTCACCGCCGTCGCGGGTCCACCCGCGCGCCGACAGGGTACGACCGCGCACGTCCAGCCCGATGGCCACCCGATCGCCGTACTCCCCCACCACCCGGTCACACCACACCGGGTCCTCCAGGGCGGCGGTACCGATGTTCACCCGGGTCGCCCCGGTGCCCAGGGCGGCCCGCAGCGACTCGTCGTCACGGATACCGCCGGACAACTCCACCTTCACGTCCAACTGGCGCACCACCTCGGCGAGCAGGTGCGCGTTGGTGCCCCGGCCGAACGCCGCGTCCAGGTCGACCAGGTGGATCCACTCCGCGCCGTCCTGCTGCCAGGCCAACGCGGCGTCCAACGGGTCGCCGTAGATGCTCTCGCTACCGACGGCGCCCTGCACGAGCCGGACGGCCCGGCCGTCGGCGACATCCACGGCGGGTAACAGGGTGAGACTCAACGTCTTCTCCTCGATCAGGTACGACGGTCCAGAGCGATCACGACGATCGCCGGCAGTACGAGCAGCAACAACACGATCAGCGCGACGCGCAGCGCCAGATCGTCGACGAACGTCCAGATCAGGATCAGCGCCGCCCCGGTGAGCAGCACGATCGCGGCCCGCTCCCCCCGGGAGTGCCGGGCCAGCCGACCCGACCGGCCCCGACGCAGCCGCGGCGTCAACCGGCGGAGCACCGCCCGGCGGCGCTGCCGGCGAGCCACCCGGCGCTGCCGCACCGCCCGCTCGCGCGCCTGCTCCGCCTCACGCTCCGCCCGACGGCGGGCCCGCTCCCGACTCACCGCGCGCCCCACCGGACGGGCAGCGGACGGCGACGACCCTCAGTCACCGGTGGACAGCGTGGCGAGCCAGTTGCGCAGCAGCGCGGCACCGGTGTCGGCGGACTTCTCCGGATGGAACTGGGCCGCCGACAGCGCACCGCGCTCCACCGCCGCCACGAAATCCGTGTCATGGTGGGCCGTGGTCACCAACGCGCCGGCAGCGGACAACGCCGCCGGGTCGCCCATCGCGTACGAGTGGACGAAGTAGAACCGGCTCTGCGGCCCCAGCCCGGCGAAGAGCACCGACTCCCGAGGCGCCCGCACCGTGTTCCACCCCATGTGCGGCAACCGGGTCGCGGCCAACCGGGTCACCCCGCCCGGCAGCAGCCCGAGCCCCTTGGTCACCACACCGTGCTCGTCACCGTGCTCGAACAGCACCTGCATCCCCACACAGATGCCCAGCACCGGCCGGCCGGCCGCCACCCGCTCGGCGATCACCGGACCCGCGCCGAGCGCCTCGATCCCCGCCATGCACGCGGCGTACGCGCCAACCCCCGGCACCACCAGCCCGTCGGCGGCGGCCGCGGCTGCCAGGTCGTCGGTCACCCGCACGTCCGCACCGGCGGCGGCCAACGCCCGCTCCGCCGAACGCAGATTGCCCGAACCGTAGTCGAGCACCACCACATCGGCGCTCACGAGCCCGACCCCGGAATCAGCCGCAGCACCCCGGCGGCCGTGGCGAGGACCGCCAGCAGCCCGGTGACCACCACCGCGCCCCTCGGCGCGCCCTGCCGGTGCAGCGACCAGGTGCCGCCCACCAGCACCCCGGCCAGGATCAGCAGCAACGTCGGCAACGCGGCCCCCATCAGAGAGCACCCTTCGTGCTGGGAATCGCCCCGGCGGCACGCGGGTCGATCGCGGTGGCCTCGCGCAGCGCCCGCGAGACCGCCTTGAACTGCGCCTCCACCACGTGGTGCGCGTCCGGGTGACCACCCGGGCGGGCCGCCCGCAGCACGTCGACGTGCAGCGTGACCCGGGCCGCCTGACCGAACGACTCCCAGATGTGCCGGGTCATGCTCGTCGCGTACACCGGCCCGATGTACGGCGCCAGCAGCGGCTCGTCGTGCACCACGTACGGCCGGCCGGACAGGTCGACAGCGGCCCGCACCAGCACCTCGTCCATCGGGACGGTCGCCGAACCGTACCGTCGGATGCCGGCCTTGTCGCCCAGCGCCTGGTCGAACGCGGCGCCCAGGGCCAGCGCGGTGTCCTCCATCGTGTGGTGCGCGTCGATCTCCAGGTCACCCACGGTGCGCACGGTCAGGTCGAAGCCGCCGTGCCGGGCGATCTGGTGGAGCATGTGGTCGTAGAAGCCCACGCCGGTGCTGATCTCGGCGGCGCCGGTGCCGTCGAGGTCGATCTCGACGAGGACCTTGGTCTCCTTGGTGATCCGCTCCACCCGGGCGGTCCGGCTCATCGCAGGGTCTCCATTGCAGCTAGGAAGGCGTCGGTCTCGGCCGGGGTGCCGGCGGTCACCCGCAGCCAGCCGGGCAGACCGACGTCACGGACCAGCACACCCTGATCCAGCAGGGCGCGCCAGGCGGTGGCCTGGTCGCCACCGGTCTCGAAGAGCACGAAGTTGGCGTCGCTGTCGGCAACCCGCAGACCGCGGGCGCGCAGCGTCGCCACGATCCGGTCCCGCTCCCCCATGATCGCGCTCACCGTACCGAGCAGGGCGTCGCGGTGCGCGAGCGCCGCGCGCGCGGCGGCCTGGGTCAGCGCCGACAGGTGGTACGGCAACCGGACCAGCTGCACCGCCCGCACCACCGCCGCGTCGGCGGCCAGGTAACCCAGCCGGCCGCCGGCGAAGCCGAAGGCCTTGCTCATCGTCCGGGTGACCACGAGCCGCGGGTGCCCGGGCAGCACCGCGAGGGCGCTGACCGTGCCGGGGCGGGCGAACTCGGCGTACGCCTCGTCGACGACCACCATGCCGGGCGCCGCGTCGAGCACGGCGGCGACCACCGTCGGGTCCAGTGCGGTGCCGGTGGGGTTGTTCGGCGAGCAGAGGAACACCACGTCGGGCCGGTGCTCGCGGACCTGGGCGACCGCCTCGTCGGCGGTCAGCCCGAAGTCGACGCCGCGCCGCGCCGGCACCCACCGGGTGCCGGTGCCGAGCGCCAGCAGCGGGTGCATCGAGTACGCCGGAACGAAGCCCAACGCGCTGCGCCCCGGGCCGCCGAACGCCTGGAGCAGCTGCTGCTGGATCTCGTTGGAGCCGTTGGCCGCCCACACCTGCTCGACGGTGAGCCCGTGCCCCAGGTAGCCGGCCAGGTCGGCGCGCAGCGCCACCGCGTCCCGGTCCGGGTAGCGGTTCAGGTCGCGCAGCTCGGCGGCGAGCGCCTTGCCGATCGCCTCGACCACCGGCTCCGGCAGCGGGTACGAGTTCTCGTTGGTGTTGAGCCGCACCGGCACGTCCAGCTGCGGCGCCCCGTACGGCGTCAGCCCGCGCAGGTCGTCGCGGATCGGCAGATCCTCCAGGCCCGTCACGCCGCCCCTCCCGGGAAGCGCGCCTGGACGGCCTGGCCGTGCGCCGGCAGGTCCTCCACGTTCGCCAGGGTGACCACGTGCGGCGCCACGTCGCGCAGCGCGGCCTCGGTGTACTCGATCAGGTGCACACCGCGCAGGAAGGACTGCACGGACAGCCCGGACGAGTGCCGGGCGCAGCCGCCGGTGGGCAGCACGTGGTTGGAGCCGGCGCAGTAGTCGCCGAGCGACACCGGCGACCAGGCGCCCACGAAGATCGCCCCGGCGTTGCGTACCCGCAGCGCCCACTCCCGCGCGTCGGCCGTCTGGATCTCCAGGTGCTCGGCCGCGTACGCGTCGACCACCCGCAGCCCGGCCTCCAGGTCGTCCACCAGGACCACACCGCTCTGCTCACCGGTCAGCGCGGTGGTCACCCGCTCGGCGTGCTTGGTCGCCGGCACCTGCCGGGCCAGCTCCCGCTCGACCGCCTCGACGAGCGCCAGCGACGGGGTGACCAGCACGCTCGCGGCCAGCGGATCGTGCTCGGCCTGGCTGATCAGGTCGGCGGCGACGTGCGCCGGGTCGGCGGTGTCGTCGGCCAGGATGGCGATCTCGGTCGGGCCGGCCTCGGCGTCGATGCCGACCACACCGCGCAGCAGCCGCTTCGCCGCGGTCACCCAGATGTTGCCGGGGCCGGTGACCAGGTCGACCGGGTCGCACCGCAGCTCACCCGCCGGGTCGACCGCCGAGCCGTACGCCAGCATCGCCACCGCCTGGGCGCCGCCGACGGCGTACACCTCGTCGACGCCGAGCAGCGCGCACGCGGCGAGCACCCGGGGGTCGGGCAGGCCAGCGTTGTCCTTCTGCGGCGGGCTGACCACCACCAGCGACCGCACCCCGGCCGCCTGGGCCGGCACCACGTTCATCACGACTGTCGACGGGTACATGGCGAGCCCGCCGGGGACGTAGAGGCCGACCCGGTCGACCGGCAACCACCGCTCGGTGACCGTGCCGCCGGGCACCACCTGCGTGGTGTGGTCGGTACGCCGCTGGTCGGCGTGCACCCTGCGTGCCCGGCTGATCGACTCCAGCAGCGCGGCACGCACCGCCGGGTCGAGCACCCCCTCGGCCTCGGTGATCGCCTCGACGGGCACCCGCAGCACCTCCGGCGAGATGCCGTCGAACCGTTCGCTGGCCTCCCGGATCGCCGGGTACCCATGCTCCCGGACCGCCTCCACCAGCGGGCGGATCCGCTCGACGGCCACCGACACGTCGAGCTGGGCACGGGGCAGCAGACGGCGCGGGTCTCCGAGACCGTCGCGCAGGTCGATCCGATTCAGCACCCTTGCGAGTCTAGGCGGCCCGGCCGCAGCTCACCCGAGCCGCCCGCCCGCCGGGACGGTGAGCCGGGCCACGCCCCGCCGGACGGGATTCGTTAGGCTCGACCACGTGATCGCACGGCTGCCGGTGTTCCCGCTCGCAACGGTGCTCTTTCCCGGGTTGGTGCTGCCACTGCACATCTTCGAGGAGCGTTACCGGGCGCTGGTCCGGCACCTGGTCGACCTGCCCGAGGGCGCCCCGCGCGAGTTCGGCGTGGTGGCCATCCAGGCCGGCTGGGAGGTCGCGCCCGCCGGGCCGGGCGGGCGACCCACTCCCGGTGCCGGCGAGGTCACCCTGCACGAGGTGGGGTGCACCGCCGAGCTGCGCCAGGTGACCGAGCTCGCCGACGGCGGCTTCGACATCGTCACGGTCGGCCGACGCCGGTTCCGGATCGCGGAGGTCGACGAGAGCGCCGCGCCCTACCTGACCGCCGAGGTCGAGTGGCTGCCCGAACCGGCCGGCGCGGACGAGGTGGCCGATCTGCTGGCCGCCCGGGTCATCGCGGTGTTCCGGCAGTACCTGGGCCTGGTCCGCTCCGACCCGGAGGAGATCTCCGAACAGCTCCCGGAGGACCCGACGGTGCTGTCGCACCTGGTGGCGGCGACTGCGGCGCTGACCGTCGACGACCGGCAGCGGCTGCTGGCGATCGACGACACCGCGGCCCGGCTCCGCGCCGAGCTGCGGTTGCTCAACCGCGAGGCGGCTCTGTTGCGCCAGGTGCGGGCGGTTCCGGTGCCGCTGTCGGAGTTGGCGTCCCCGCCGACGCCCAACTGAGCGACGCCAGATCGGGCTCTGGGCGCAGCGACGGCCACCGCGACCAGCCCGCCAGCAGGGTGTACGTGATCGCGGCGCCGAACGCCGGCAGCAGCAGGTTGCCGTGCGGCACCGGCAGCACCCCGAGCAGCCAGTCGACGCCACCGGCGCGCAGGTCGGCGGGTTTGGTGAACGCCTGACCGTCCGGCGCGGTGGCCAGCAGCCGGTCGAAGGTGGCCAGGCCGACCCGCCGGCCCACCTGCCAGGCCACCGGTGCCGCGGCCAACGCGCCCAGCACCACGGCGAGCAGGCCGACCGGGCCGCGTCGGCGACGCAGCACGAACCACACGACGAGGGCCGCGAGCACCCCGAAGGCGAGACCGAGCAGGCTGAACCAGCCGTCCGCTGCGATCGGCTGCTCCGGCTGCGGCTCGGCGTAGATCGCCCCGTCGGCGGTCTTGAGCACCGGCGTGTCCGGCGCGAGCGCGGCCCAGAGCAGCCCGAGCGGCGCGCCCAGCACGGCGATCACGAGCACGAAGCCCAGCACCGTCAGCACCGTGCGCGACGGGCGACGCGGCTCGTCGGGCGGCGCGGGCCGGTCGGTCTCGTCGACGGGCCGCTCGGGATCGGGGTTGTCCGGGCTCACCCGATGATCCTCTCAGGCCCGGCGGTGGGCCGGGGCGCCGGTGGCGGCAGAGCAGCTCACCGGGCGAACGGCTCCACCATCATCGCCGCCGCGCGTAGCCACGCCTGCCGGGTCTCCGGCTGGAGTTGGTGGTACTCGATGGACGACCCGGTCTCCAGCGCCGGGTCGTACGGCACCACGGCAACCCCCCGGGTCCGGGTGGCGAAGTGCCGCTCCAGGTCGTCCTGGAGGGCGGATCGCCCCGGCGTGGGGCAGGAGATGAGGGTGATCGCGTTGTCGGCCAGCTCGCTCATGCCCTCCTCGTGCAGCAGGTCGAGCATCCAGTCGGCGCTGAACGCCGCGTCCTCGCGGGGCACGGTGGTCACGACCAGCTGGTCGGCGGCCTGCATCACGGTGCGCCAGTTGGGGCTCTCCACGTTGTTTCCGGTGTCCACGCAGACCACGTCGTGGGTCCGGCGCAGCAGCTCCAGCACCCGCCGGACGGTGAACTGGTCGAGTCGCTGGGCGAAGCGCGGGCTCTCCTCGCCGGCCAGCACGTCGTACGAGCCGTCGGAGGCGTGCCGGAGGAAGTCGTCCAGCCGGTCCAGCAGGGTCGCCCCCTCCAGGATCTCGATCTGGGCCAGCTCGCTGATCAGGTGGCGGATGGTCCGGGCGTGCCGGGCGCTGCCGGCGCGCAGCCCGAGGGTGCCGCGCAGCTCGTTGTCGTCCCAGGCCAGCACGCCCCGCCCGCGCACACTGCCGACCGTGGCGGCGGCGAGGACGGTGGCGGTGGTCTTGTGCACCCCGCCCTTGGGGTTGGCGAACGCGAACACCCGGGGCGTGCCCAGGTCCCGGCGGAGCACCCCGGTGGCCCGTTCCACCTCCTGGTCGACGCCCTGCGCCCGCCACTCGATGCGGGGCGGGTAGCCCTGCTCGGCGACCGCCGAGCCGATCGAC
>NZ_VDFY01000087.1 GCF_006228125.1 Micromonospora orduensis
GCGAGCCTTATCGTCGGCAGCGTCAGATGTGTATAAGAGACAGGGGTCAGCAGCAGGACGGCGGCGAGGGCGGTGGCGACTCTGCGTGGTGTGGACATGGACGCTCTCCTTCGGAGCGCCAACGGTGGCGTCGGCGTGCGCGAACGCTACCGTGACATAGACCACATCAGATATGAGCGTGGGCACCACGTCGGGCGACGCCGATGTGTCCCCCTCATCCATTCCCGTGCGGGCTCAGGCGGTGTCGCCGGGAACGAGGTGGCGGTAGCCGGGGATCGTCTCGCCGAACCAGCCGGCGACGCTGGCCAGGCCACGCTCGTTGAGCTGCGCGTCGTGGATCGGGTACGCCCGTTCGGCGCCCACCGCGTGGGCGAACCGGATCGCCTCGTCGAGCCGCAGCCAGGACCCCTGCGCCGGGACGAGCAGGGTGTGCACCGGCACGTCCGGCACGTGCAGCGAGTCGCCCGGGTGGTACAACCCGTCGCCGATCAGGTAACCCAGGTTGGGGCAGTCGGGCTGACCCTCGTGGATGGCGGCGTGCCGGCCACCGTGGGCGCTGACCTGGATCCCGGCCGCCGTGAAACTCTGCCCCACGCGGACCGGGGTCACCGGCAGCGGGGCGAGGTCGGGCAGGCGTGCGCCCTCCGGGGCGTACACGGGGACGCCGAGGCCGGCCAGCCGCAGCACGTCCACGTGGTCGGTGTGCTCGTGGGTGACCAGGACGGCGTCCGCCCCGGCCAGCGCACGGGGCTCGCTCCAGGTGCCCGGGTCGACGACGAGCACCCCGCCGTCGTGCTCGACCCGGACGCAGGCGTGGGTGAACCGGGTGATTCGCATCCGGCGACGGTACGCCGCGCCGCCTCGGGGTATCGCCCACCCATGCCTCAGCTCTACGAGAACTACCCGAGGATCGCCGTGGTCACCGGCGCGGACTCCGGCATCGGCAAGGCCTGCGCGGTCGCCCTCGCGGAGGCCGGCTTCGACGTCGGCATCACCTGGTACGGCGACCCGGACGGCGCCGAGCGGACCGCGACCGAGGTCCGGGCCACCGGTCGACGCTGCGAGGCGGCCGAGGTGGACCTGACCGGCCTGCCGGACGCGGCAGCGGTGGTGGACGAGCTCGCCGACCGGCTGGGCGGCATCGGAGTGCTCGTCAACAACGCCGGAACCGGCGCCTCGACGCCGTTCGTCGACACGGGATGGGAGCAGTGGCGGGAGGTGCTCGCCGTCGACCTCGACGCGCCGTTCCTGTGCGCACAGCGGGCCGCGCGGCGGATGCGGGCCGCCGGCGTCGGCGGACGGATCATCAACATCACAAGCGTGCACGAGCACGCGCCCCGGGTGGGCTCCGCCGCGTACTGCGCCGCCAAGGGTGGGCTGGGCCTGCTGACCCGGGTGATGGCACAGGAGTTGGCCGCCGACGGGATCGCCGTCAACGCGGTCGCCCCCGGCGAGATCGCCACGCCGATGACAGGTCAGGACGACGTCGACCCGTTCACCCAGCGGAGGCCGGGCGTACCCGTGGGGCGCCCGGGTGACGCCCGGGAGGTCGCCGCCGTGGTCGCGCTGCTCGCTTCCCCCGCCGCCGCGTACGTCACCGGGGCGTCCTGGCCGGTCGACGGCGGCATGCTGCTGATGGGGCCGCAGGCCAACGCCCTCACCACGGACGACTGGCGGAAAGCTTGAGCGACGGGCGGGACGACGTGCGGGCCATGCTGCCGCCCCGCGCGCCGGGGGCGACCCCCGGGGTGTTCGCGCTGGCCGAGCCGGTCGACGGGGACCGTACGCCGGTCGCCGTCGTGGCGCGGCAGTTCGACCAGAAGTACGGGCACGACGACGGGGAACGGGCGATCCGCCGGCTGGTGCCACCACCGGGCGGTCCCCGTACCCCGGCTCCCCGCTCCTCGGCGGCCGGGGACATGCACGGACGGTGACCCCGGCCCGGTCGGCCGGGTCGGCGCGCGGGACAATCGTGGTACCCCGCGTCCGTCGACAGAAGGAGCGTCCCTCCGTGTCGTTGAGCCCCGCACCGCCGCCCGGCTCGGCGCAGTTGCGCGCCGACTGCGAGCGCTGCTTCGGGCTGTGCTGTGTGGTGCCCGCGTTCGCCCGGTCGGCGGACTTCGCCATCGACAAGCCCGCCGGGAAGTCCTGCCCCCACCTGGGCGCCGACCATCGCTGCGGCATCCACACCGAGCTGCGGCATCGCGGGTTCCCCGGCTGCACGGTGTTCGACTGCTTCGGCGCCGGGCAGCAGGTCGCCCAGGTCACCTTCGGCGGGCGGGACTGGCGGGACGCACCGGAGACACTGCCGGCGATGGCGGAGGCGTTCACCGTGCTGCGCCCGCTGCACGAGCTGCTCTGGTACCTCACCGAGGCGGTCGCGCTGCGCCCGCCGGCGGACCTGCGCGCCGAACTGGAACGCGCCCGCGCCGAGACCGCGGCGCTCGCCGCGGGGGACCCCGCGCGGCTTCGCGCGGTGGACGTCGCCGCGCAACGGGAGCGGATCAACCCGCTGCTGTCGCGGGCCAGCGAGGCGGCGCGTTCCCCGGGAGGCGCCGACCACCGCGGCGCACCTCTGCTCGGGGTCGACCTACGCCGGGTCGACCTGCGCCGGGCCAACCTGCGTGGCGCGCTGCTGGTCGGCGCCGACCTGCGCGGCGTCGACCTGGGCCTGGCGGACGTGACAGGCGCGGACCTGCGCGGCGCCGACCTGCGGGGCGCGGACCTGCGCACGACCCTCTTCCTGCACCAGGCCCAGCTCGACGCCGCGCGGGGAGACGTCCGCACCGCGCTGCCGGCGACCCGCACCCGGCCGGCGCACTGGACGGCACTCGCGCCCACCCCGGTGGGCCAGGCGTCGCGGGCCAGCGGTCGCGGTCGACGGAGCCGGCACCGCTGAGCGCGAGGTTTCGGCCCTGACCACGCCGGGTAGCCACCGCCGACGCGGTACGGCATCGACGGGGGGCACGGCGTGGGCTACCGAAAGCGCGACGGTGAGCTGCCGGCTGACCCGGCACACGCCGAGGACGAGGCGGGCCAGGTGCCGTTGGTGCAGGTCGAGGCCGACACCGAGGTCCCGCCGCCGGACGACACCGACGTGCCACCGGACATCGTCACCGAGGACAACAGCTCAGGCATGACCGGCGGCTCGTCCGGCAGCAGCGGCGGCGGGTCGAGCATGCCGGGGCATCCGGACGCGACCCGCTGAGGCGGGCCCGGCGCGGATTCAGCGGCTGGCCAGCGCGCCCCGCGCCTCGGTCATGCCCCTGTTGGCGAGCCGGTCGGCGCGCTCGTTCTCCGGGTGCCCGTTGTGCCCCTTGACCCACAGCCAGGTGACCTGGTGCCGCTCGCAGGCCGCCTCCAGCCGCTGCCACAGGTCGGCGTTCTTCACCGGCTGCTTCGCGGCGGTCAGCCACCCGTTGCGCTTCCACGACCCGAGCCAACTGGTGATGCCGTTACGCACGTACGTGCTGTCGGTGTGCAGCTCGACCGCGACCGGACGGTTCAGGCTCTCCAACGCCTGGATGGCCGCCATCAGCTCCATCCGGTTGTTGGTGGTCGGGGTGGCCTCGCCGCCGCACAGCTCCCGCTCGTGGTCGCCGTAGCGCAGCAGAGCACCCCAGCCGCCGGGCCCCGGGTTGCCACTGCACGCCCCGTCGGTCCAGATCTGCACGCCCCTGCCGGCCGCCGCGTCCACCATGCCCGGCAACCTACCGGGCGGCGACGCCGCCCAGGACGGTCGGGGGGCCGCCACGCCGGGCGGGGACCGCTAGGGTCAGCCGGATGGATCGACACGTCGCGTTCGACCGCCTGCACAACTTCCGCGACCTCGGCGGCTACCGCACGGACGACGGGCGCACGGTGCGCTGGCGCCTGCTCTACCGCTCGGATTCGCTCGGCAAGCTGACAGGCGACGACCTGGACCGGTTCCGGGCCCTGGGGGTAGGCACGGTCATCGACCTGCGGTACCCGTGGGAGATCACGGCGCGCGGCCGGGCACCGGAGATGGCCGGGCTCACCTGGCACAACCTGAGCGTCGAGCACCGCCCCTACGACCAGGCGATGATCGATCCGGCGCTCGACCCGTGGCGCTACCTGGCCGACCGGTACGCCGAGGTCGCCGAGGACGGGGTGGACGAGCTGCGCCAGGCGCTCGAGGTGATCGCCGCCGCCGACGCTCCGCTGGTCTTCCACTGCGCCTCCGGCAAGGACCGCACTGGCCTGCTGGCGGCGTTGCTGCTGGCCCTGCTCGGGGTGGACGAGGACCAGATCGCCGGCGACTTCGCGCGCACCGAGCTGGCCACCGAACGGCTGATCGCCGACTGGCGGGCCCTGAACCCCGAGCGTGACCTGCGCTGGCCGGGGTACGGACGGGCGCCGGAGGCGATCATCCGGCACTTCCTGGCCGACCTGAGGACCGCGCACGGCTCCGTCGTCGGGTACGCGACCGACCGGCTCGGCGTGGACGAGGCGCTGACCATCCGGCTGCGCGAGCGTCTGCTGGACCGCTGAGAGCCGGCGGGCCACCGATAATCACGCGCGCGGCTCCGGTCCGGTCTGCCAGAGTCGATCGTCATGGACCTCGGGAAGTGGGACGCCCTGCGGGCCGAGGTTCGGCAGCCGCCGATCCGGCTGCGCGCCGCCATCACCCCCGACCTGCCCGGCCCGGAGTGGGTGTTCGGGCAGGAGGGCAGCTGGGGTCTCGGGTACGCGGTGGATTCAGACGGGTCGTTCGGCGCGGCCGGCAGCGGCGGCAGTCTCGCCTACGCCTACCCCGAGTTGGGGTTGACCGTTCGCGGCGACGAAGACGCTGCTCGGTGCCGGTGACGGTGACCCGATGGAGGACCTGCGGGTGCTCGTCCGCGACGCGGTGGCCGCCCGGGGCTGACCTGCCCGGATCAGCTGGGTGGCATCGGCGGCGCGCCGCCCACCACGGCCGCCGGGATGGCTGGCGCGGGCCGGGTGGGGCGCAGCCGGTCGCGCAGGCGGTGCGCCGCGTCGCCGGCCGTGGCGGTGATCATCGGCAGCAGCCGGGTGGAATTCATGATCGCGACCTCCTGTGCCGGGGTGGTGACCCCGTCGAGGAAGCGCAGCACCCGTTCGGCGGGGTTGCGGTCGAAGAGCCTGTCGAAGAACTCCGGACCACCGACCCCTCCCCGGTCCAGGGCGCGCAGCGCCACCGCGTCCATCCAACGGTGCCGACGCGGGTACGCGGCCCGGGGCACCGGCGGGCGGCCGGCGGCGAGCGCGCGGGCCACCTGGTCGGCCTGGCGGTACATGGCGGAGAAGGTGAACCCGGTGGACGGCCGGGTCGCGCCGCCGGACGTGCCGAGGCGTACCACCCGGGGTGTCGGCCGGGCCGGGAACAGCGCGTCGGTCATCGGGATCACCCCGTTCTCCACCTCGCGGACCCGCAGTCCGGCCGGATCCAACCCGAGCAGGTCCCGGTACGCGGCAAGCGCCGTGTCGTACCCGGCGTCGGTGAGCAGGCTCGGGGAGAACTCGGTGTACTCGACCAGGGCGTAGCGGTCGCTGACCGGCAGCACGTACCCGAACGAGACACCCCGGGGCGGTTGCGGGGTGCGGAAGTCCATCAGCACGGCCCGCGCCGGGTCGAAGACGGGCCGGTCGGCCTCCAGCCACCAACCGCGGAAGTGCTGCAACCAGGTGGTGCGACCCGCTCGCGCCGGTGGACGGGGGCGGGAGTCGAGCACCCAGTCGGCCCGCACGACCGACCCGTCGCCGGCGCGCACCATTACGCGGGTGCCGTCGTCGGTCACCGCCTCGGCGGGCGCGACGATCCGGGTGGCGCGCAGGCGGTGCTCGGCTTCGGCAGCCCGGTCGTAGACCGGGCCGGAGCGGAGCATGGCGTACCGCAGCGGGGTCAGGTCCAGGACGCGGCGCCGCGCGGGCGTGGCCACCTCGACCTGCTGCCAGCTCGCGCTGAGCAGCGGGTCCAGGTCGGGGTGCGGGCTGCCCCAGAACGCCCAGGTGCGGTCCTGGCCACGTCGACGCACCGGGTCGACGATGGCGATCCGCAGGTCGCTGACGTTGTGCCGGTCCAGTGCGGCGAGCAGCAGCGACGCGGCGCCACCGCCGCCGAGCAGCGCGAGGTCGACGTCGAGCGGCGCGGAGTCGGTCACCCGCACCACGCTGCCACACGGCCCCGGCCGCCCCCGCGCCGCCACCCGGCAGCGGCGGCTGGCCGGAGGTGCTGGCCGGCCTCAGGACCCTGGTGGAGACCGGCGAGCCGATGGCGGCGCAGCACCAGCCTTGGGACAGGCGACGTGATACCTCGCCATCGACCCACCCACGACAGCCCGACCCGCAGGAGACATCGACGGAGCACAGGCGCCGCTCGGCCCGTCCGTGCCTTTGGGCAGCTCTCCCCCGCCTTCGGGTGGACACGTGACGGCAACGAGGATTTCTCATTTTCACCGGATCGAGGTCCCAACCCACCTAGTGTTGGGCACACCGGTGCTAGTCACGGAGTTGGCCACCCGAACGACGTCCCACGCAGTCAGCGGACGAAAAGTGAGGGAAGACGCGTATGAAGGTCTCAACAGCACTCTGCTCAGCGGCGCTCGGCGTGGGCCTCGGCACGCTCCTGCTGCCAGGCGCCGCGCTGGCCGACACCACCGTGTCACCGGCCACCACCCCGGTCGGTGGGACCGTCGTGCTCACCGCGACGACCTGCAACCCGAAGTCGGGTGACGCCCTCTTCCGCGTCACCGGCCCCAACCGCGACCAGAACGTCCGATCCACCACGGCCGCCGCCGGCGGCGGCCTGAGCGCCGAACTCTTCACCGCCGGGTTCACCCTGGGCACGTACACGGTGGCCGCCACCTGCGGCGACGGCAGCTCAGCCGGCAGCGCCACGTTCACCGTCACGCCGATCGGCGGCGCACCGGCCGGCTCCGGCGGCGACAGCCGCGACACCGGTGCCCTCGCCGCCGGCGGCACACTGCTCGGCACCGCCCTCGCCGGCGCGGTGGTCCTGTTCCGCCGGCGCCGACCGGCGTCCGCCGTCGCCTGACCGGCGACCCGCTCCATCCCTGAGGACGGGTGCCCGTGCCGGTGACACCGGCGCGGGCACCCCGACGATCCCGTACGGAGGCACGCACGTGTGGTGGCGGCGGACCCTGCCGGCCGTGGTCGCCCTGCTCGGCGTGACCGGGCTGGGACTGATCACCGTCGGCCTCACCGCCGACCCGGCGCGGCCACCACGGCCGCCGGCCCACGCGCCGACCCGCACCCACCCCGCGCCGGACCTGCCGCCCATGCCGCGCGCCGCGCCGGTCCGGGTGCGGATACCCGCCATCGACGTACGCGCCGAGATCGTCCCCGTCGGCGCGGACGCCGCCGGGGTGCTGGAGGTGCCGCCCCTGGACCGGCCCCGCCTCGCCGGCTGGTACCGGCACGGGGTCAGCCCCGGTGAGACCGGCAACGCCGTCCTGGTCGGACACGTCGACTCACCGGCCGGCCCGGCGGTCTTCTTCGACCTCGGTCACCTGCGCGCCGGCCAGGAGATCGAGGTCACCCGGGCCGACGCCCAGGTCACCACGTTCACTGTGGACGACGTGCGCGCGTACCCGAAGGACCGCTTCCCCACCGCGCTCGTCTACGGCCCGGCGGACGTCGCCGCCCTCCGCCTCATCACCTGCGGTGGACGCTTCGACGCCGCCACCGGCAACTACGTGGACAACATCGTCGTCTTCGCCACCCGCACCGCCTGAGCCCGGCCGCCCGCCTGTCGCACGCCCGACCCCGCTGGGCAGAATGCGGTGACACCATCCCTGATCGGGGCGGTACGCCGGCGACGGGGGCACACGGTGGTGGACGGGCGGACGGTACGGGACCGGACCGGTCGTGGCGTACGCGCACTGGCCCGTCGACTGCTCGGACGGGCCGAGGACGACTCCCCCACCCCGCGCAGGTCCAACCCGGACGCCGTGGTCGACTGCGCCGTCTACGTCAACGGACGGCGGGAGCCCGGCCGCCCGCACTACGCCGACGCGTACACCCGGGCCCGGCGCGGTCGTGACGCCTTCGTGTGGCTGGGCCTGCACGACCCGGGGCCGGCGGTGCTCGCCGCGGTGGGCCGGACCTTCGGCCTCGACGAGCTGACCGTCGAACAGGCGCTCGCCGACGGGCACCGGCCCACCGTGCAGCGACACGGGCCGGTGACGGTGCTGGTGCTGCGCACCGCCGGGTACGTCGAGCACGACGAGCTGACCGACACCTCCGAGGTGATCGACACCGGCGACGTGATGGTGCTGCTCGGTGACCGGTTCGCCATCACCGTGCGGCACGGCGCCGCCGGGGCGCTGCGCAGCGTACGCGCCGACATCGAACGCCGCCCCGCGCTGCTCGCCGCCGGCCCGTGGGCGGTCGGGTACGCGGTCTGCGCCCGGATGGTCGACTCCTACCTGGAGGTGGCCGGGCATGTGGAACGGGACCTGGAACGGGTCGAGGAGGCGGTGTTCGCCCGCGACCGCTCCGCCGACATCCAGCACATCTACCAGCTCAAACGGGAGGTGGTGGAGTTCAAGCGGGCGGTCCTGCCGTTGCAGGCGCCGATGCGCACGCTGCTCGCCCCGGACGGCCCCGCCGGCCCGCCGCGTACGCTGCACCGCTGGTTCGTGGACGTCGACGGCCGGCTGAGCCGCGCGGTGGACCGGGTGGCCGCGTACGACGACCTGCTCACCTCGATCGTCCAGTCCCGCCTGGCGCAGCTCGCGGTCGAGCAGAACAACGACATGCGCAAGATCGCGGCGTGGGCGGCCATCGCGGCGACCCAGACCGGCATCGCCGGCATCTACGGCATGAACTTCGACCACATGCCGGAGCTGGCCTGGCGCTACGGCTATGCGGGCGCCGTGGCGCTGATGGCGGTGGCCGCCCTGGCCCTGTACCGCCTGTTCCGCCGCTCCGGCTGGCTCTGACGGCGGCGCCCCGCCGCGCTACCGTCAACCCCTCGGCCAGCGTCGGAGCCCGCGGACCGGTACGGCAGGATGACGGCGTGGGCAGGGGTGGTACGCGCCGGCGGGCGAACGCGACGACGGGACGCGCGTGCCCGTGCGGCTCCGGCCAGGCGTACGCGGACTGCTGCGCCCCGGTGCACAAAGGCGCGGCGCAGGCGCCGACGGCCGAGGCGTTGATGCGGTCCCGGTTCAGCGCCTTCGCCCTGGGCGACGCCGGCTACCTGCTGCGCAGCTGGCACTCCTCGACCCGGCCGGCCCTTCTCGACCTGGACCCGGGCCAGCGGTGGACCCGGCTGGAGATCGTCGACACCGAGCGGGGCGGCCTGCTCGACAGCGCCGGCACCGTGACGTTCCACGCCCACTACCGGGACGCGGGCCGGCCCGGCACGCTCACCGAGCACAGCCGGTTCGTCCGCGAGGACGGCCGGTGGGTCTACCTCGACGGCGACCAGCCCTGACGACTGCGCAGACGGCCGGCCGGAGCGTACGATGACGTCGGCGTGGTCCTGCGCCGCACCTCCCTCCCGGCGCTCACGCCGCCGGCTTCGCGGAGGCAAAGGGGGCCCTGGAGCCCTCGGGACGTGGTGCCACATGCCCCACTCCGGCGGGGTCGGCGGGAGCGTGAGTCCCGGTGACCGTGCCGTTGACCGGGAGCATGTGATGACCAACCAGAGATCGTTCAAGACCCGGGTCCGCGCCCGGATGGCCAAGACCGGCGAGAGCTACACCACTGCCCGCCGGCAACTGATCAATCGGGCCGCCGAGCCCACCCCGTCCCCTCCACCCACCGCCGCGCAGACCGAGCGGATCGCCGACGACCTGGTCCGCGCCCGGACCGGGCGCGGCTGGGCGGAGTGGTTCGCGCTGCTCGACGCCGCGTCCGCCACCGAGCGGACACACACCGAGATCGCCCGTCACCTGGTGGCCGAGCACGACGTGTCGGGTTGGTGGGCGCAGAGCATCACCGTCGGGTACGAGCAGGCACGCGGTCTGCGCGCACCCGGTCAGCGGCGCGGCGGCGGCTTCGAGGCCAGCGCCAGCCGGACGGTGGCGGTGCCGGCGCCGCGACTGTTCGAGGCCTTCGCCGACGAGACGGCGCGCGCCCGTTGGCTGCCCGACGTCGAGGTGCGCGTCCGCACCGCCACAGCGCCGCGCAGCTTCCGGGCCGACTGGGCAGGTGGTCCCACCCGGATCGTCGTCGGCTTCGACGCGGTCGGCGAGTCGAAGACCCGGGTCAACGTCCTGCACGAGAAGCTGACCGGAGCGGAGCAGGCCGCGGAGCTCAAGGCGTACTGGCGGGAACGGCTCGCCGCGTTGAAGGTGCTGCTCGAGTCGAACGGAGACCTCCGATGACCATGACGTTCATCAACCTGGCGGTGCGCGACCTGACCCTCGCCGCCGAGTTCTACCGGGCGATCGGCTTCACCAGCGACCAGAGCGCGCCGGCCGGCGACAGCATGGTGCTCACCATCTCCGACACCACCCGGCTGATGCTGCACGTCCGCTCGGCCTTCGAGGCGTACACCGGGGTCGCCGCCACGGACACGGCGACCAGCCGGGAGGTCATCGTGGGGCTGTCGGCGCAGAGCCGCGAGCAGGTCGACGACCTGGTCGACCGGGTGGCGGTCGCCGGTGGGGAGCCGCTCGGTCCGGGGATCGCCAACGGGCCGATGTACATGCGCGGCTTCCGGGACCTCGACGGCCACCAGTGGTCGTTCCTGCACATCGCGAGCTGAGCGTGCCGCCCGGCGGCGGCCGCGAAGGGCCGCCGCCGGGCAGCGTTCAGGTCGACCCGCGCGCGGCGGCGCCGACGGGCACGGCCGCCGAGCGCCGGCGGCGGCGCAGCAGGACCAGGGCCACGACGAGGTACGGCCCGGCCGTCACCGCGAAGGCCACCGCGTTGCCCAGCGCCGTGGCGAGAAGGCCGTAGACCGCGTACGTCCCGATGATCAGCAGGTCGGTGGCCATTCCGGCAAGCGACGTGACGGTGGCGCGGCTGTCGCCGGTGATCCGGGCCTGGAGCCGCGCGTCGGCCAGCACGGTGGCCAGTTGCGCGGCTCCGAAAGCCACCGCGAGCAGCACGAACCCGGCCGGGTGCCGGAGCAGGGCGCCCCCGGCCAGCGCGACACGGACCAGGCCCAGCAGCGCCGCGTAGCCCCGGCTGCCCCACCGCTCCCCCGCGGGGGCGAGCAGGCCGCCGACGGTGACCCCGGCCCAGAGCAGCAGGAGCAGCAGCGGCACGGCCTGCGCCCCGACGCCGGTGTCCAGGGCCAGCAGCGGGGTGTACTCGTCCAGGGCGCCCCAGTCGGCGGCGACCACAGCGACCAGCAGCACCGCGGAGCGCACCGGCGGGCGGGTACGGACCTGCGCCACCCCGGCTCGCAGCGTGTCCCACCAGCCCAGGTCACCATCGTCGTCGGGTGCGGCGGGCGCGGCGCGGTGCTCCGGGAACCGGGCGGCGACAGTCGTGGCGAGCAGGCAGGCCACCACGCTGGCCGCGCCCACCGCCGGGTACCCGCCGGCGGCGAGCACCGGGCCGGCGAGCACCCCGGAGAACACCACGCCGAGCACGCCCGCCGTGCGGGCACGCCCCAGCACGCGGGCGTACCTGTCGGCCGCGCCGAGCCGGTCCAGCTCGGTCCAGACCAGCGCCTCCAGCGCGCCGGAGACAAACGCGCCGCCGGCGCCCCAGAGCAGGAAGCCGACCGCGAACGCGGGGTACGACGGCAGCAGCACCCACAGCGCGTACCCGCAGGCGGTCACCAGCGGGGCGAGGCACAGCAGCAGCCGGCGGGACACCACGTCGGCCCACGCGCCGGAGGGCACCTCGAACAGGATGCCGGCCGCCGACCAGAGAACGAAGAGCGACGAGATCTGCCCCACCGACAGCCCGGTGTCGGCGAAGAACACCACGTACAGCGGGTAGAGCAGGACGAGGTCACTGAGGAACGCGTACCCGTAGAGGGTGGTCGTCAGCCGGCGGAGCGCCGGGTCGGGCACGCGCGGGATCGTGTGGATCATTTGGCCTTCCCGTGGGAGTGGAGACGGACACCGGACGAGCGGTGTCCGTGGCGGTCCACGGGATCGGCCTACGCTGCTGGATCAACATCGCCAGGTCATGTCGGCGATGCTAGACAAGCTTCGCGGCCCCGGCCAGCGTTTTGGGCCTGGCGTACGAGACGGCGGGGCGGGATCCCGGAAGATCCCGCCCCGCCTCGTCGCTGACGGTCAGCGCCGGTCCACCGGCGGGATGACAGTGGTGGCCTCGGCATCGTCGCCGAGGCGCTGCTCGGGCACCGCGCGGTCGGTGCCGCCCCGGACCACCTGGGTCGCCTCGGAGTCGGCGCTCACCACCTGCGTGGCGTCCGGGTCGGCGGGGCGGACGACCACCTGGGTGGCCTCGGCGTCGGCGGAGGGTCGTACGACCTGGGTGGCGTCGGCGTCGGTCGAGGGTCGTACGACCTGGGTGGCGTCCACGTCGGCCGGCCGGGTCACGATCTGGGTCTCCTCCGGATCGCTGGCGGGTGCCGACGCGCGGGCCAACTCGGCCTCGGCGTCGCGGCGGCCGGCCCGGTACGCGCGGGCGTGCGCGGCGATCTGCTGCGACTCCTGCTCCGCGCGGGTCAGCCAGGCCTCCCAGCGGCTCTGCATCGGACGGATCAGACCACCGCCCACCCCCACGACGAGGATGCCGCCGATCGTGGCCAGCACCGCGATCAGCACGGGGGTGGTGACCGCGGTGGCCACGCCGATCTGGTTCAGCGCGGCGATGACGCCGAGGCCGAGGATGAACACCGAGGCGATGGTGGCCAGCACCCGGCCGTACGACAGGCCGCCGAGCGCGCCGCTGATGAGGTCCTTGACGGCGTTGGCGATGGCCGCGGCGACCACGACGATGACGATCGCCACGAACGCGCGGGGCAGCCAGGAGATGACCGCGCCGAGCAGGTCGGAGATCGGGTTGGGCCCCCAGATGCCGAACGCGAGCTGGAGGGTGAACAGCAGCACCGCGTAGTAGGCGAGCTTCGCGACGATGTCGCTGGCGTCGTACCGGGATCGGCTCAACGCGCGACGGACGCCGCCGCGCTCGACGGCGCGGTCGAAGCCCACGCGTTCGAGGATCTTTTCGACGATCTTCAGTACGGCCTTGGCGATCAGCCATCCGGCCACCAGGATCGCCAGGAAGGCGACGGCCTTGGGCAGGAAGAGCATCACCGAGCGGAGGGCGTCGCCCACCGCATCGCTGACGTTGTCACTCATCTGGTCATTCCTTCACGCGGGGCAGCCGAACGGTCAGCCCCGACCTACCCCCGTGGACCGACGGGGAAACGCCGGACTGCGGTGGCGCGGGGTCTGGCGCGTGGACAGCCTTGGCAATATTCTCCGGAGTGCGTGCGGCCACTGGAGCTACTTTTCATCCCCCGCCGTCGGCCGCAGGAGGAGACTTTCATGCACGTCGACCACTCCGAAGTGGACCGCCGGACGCTGCTGCGGGCCGGTCTCGGCGCCGCCACGGTCGCCGTCGTCGGGAGCGAGCTGGCCGTTCCCGCCATGGCGCAGGCCGCCCCAGGCACCGACCTGGACTGGATCATCAGCTGTGACGAGTGGGCGGCCCGGCCGCCGAAGGACCCGCTGTCGGTAAGCGCCATCCCCACCAACAAGATCATCGTGCATCACATGGCGTTCCCGAACGTCACCGACTACTCCCGCGAGCAGGCGGTGAAACTGGCCCACGACTGCCAGGACCTGCACATGGACGGCAACGGCTGGTCCGACACCGGCCAGCACTTCACGGTCAGCCGCGGCGGCTACGTACTGGAGGGCCGCCGGGGCAGCCTGGAGCGCCTCGAAGCCGGCGACCGGCAGATGATCTCGGCGCACTGCCCCGGCGAGAACGGTCGGGCCATCGGCATCGAGAACGAGGGCACCTACGTCACCGAGACGCCACCGAAGGCGCTCACCGACTCGCTTGTCAAGCTCTGCGTCGCCATCTGCCGCCAGTACGGCCTGCACGCGTACGACATCTTCGGACACTGGGACTTCCGCACCACCCAGTGCCCGGGCGCGGCCTTCTACCGGCAGTTCCCCGAGCTGCGCCGGCGGGTGCACGCGGCCCTGGGCACCAGGCCCGGCGACGTGCCGGCGCGCCGCTGGCCGGACCTGTGGCGCTTCGTCAACTCGCCGTCGGTCCGGGTCGTGCAGCACCTGCTCGCCTTCCGGGGCTACGCGGTGACGGTCAGCGGCACGTTCGACGCCGCGACCGTCGCTGCCGTGCAGGACTGGCAGGCCCGCAACGGCATCGCCGTGGACGTGGACGCCACGCTCACCACCCCGACCTGGGAGACCCTGGCGCCGGAGCTGGACCAGCACGCCACCGGCGCGCCGGTCACGGCGGTGCAGGAGATCCTCGCCACCAAGGGGTACGCGGTCACCGTCACCGGCGCGTACGACCACGCCACCCGGGCGGCCGTGCAGGACCTCCAGGCGCTGCACAACCTGCCGCGCAACGGCAAGCTCAGCACGAGCACGTGGTGCGCGATCGTCGGCGGGACGGTCCGCCAGAGCCTGCGGCACCGCTGAGTCACCGGCGGCGGTGCGGGGCGCACCCGCACCGCCGCCAGCGCGGACACGGGCGCGCCTCATTGTCCGACCTGTGCCGTTCTGCGACGATGACGTCGACCAGGACCAAGGAGGGTGCCGTGCGGACGCGACTCAACCCGTATCTCAACTTTCCCGGCACCGCCCCGGGACGCGATGGAGTTCTACCACCAGGTCTTCGGTGGCCAGCTGCGGATGAACACCTTCGGCGAGTTCGGCAGCACCGAACCGGGCCTCGCCGAGAAGATCATGCACGCGATGCTGGAGTCGCCCGACGGGCTCACCCTGATGGCCTCGGACACCGCACCCGGGATGAAGCACCAGCCGGGCACCAACATCGCGGTCAGCCTCAGCGGTGACAACGCCGACGAGCTGCGTGGCTACTGGGAGCAGCTGGCCGCGAGCGGGACGGTGAGCGTCCCGCTGGAGAAACAGATGTGGGGCGACGAGTACGGGCAGTGCGTCGACCGGTACGGCATCAACTGGATGGTCAACATCGCCCAGTCCCGGGGCTGACCAGCACCGCGTCGCCCCCGGGCCGGTTTGATCCGCCGCCCGGCCGGAAAGAGACCCGGGCATGACATGGGCCCGTCGAGCCGTACCCGCCGTCGCCGTCGCCGTGGCGGCGCTCGCCGCGCGGGACCTCATCCAGCGCGACCACGCGCTGCTGCGCAACTTCCCGGTGCTCGGTCGCGCCCGCTACGTGCTGGAGGCCATCGGGCCGGAGCTTCGGCAGTACATCGTGGCCGGCAACAACGAGGAGCGTCCGTTCACCCGCGACCAGCGCCGCTGGGTGTACGCGTCGGCGAAGCAGCAGAACAACTACTTCGGGTTCGGTACCGACAACGACATCGAGTACACCCCCGGCTACCCGATCATCAAGCACCGCACGTTCGGCCGGGCCGTGCCGCCGTCGACTCCGGGCGCCGGGCACGATGTGCGGCTGCCCTGCGCGAAGGTGCTCGGCGCGGCCCGGGGGCGCGCCCACGCGTTCCGGCCCGAGTCGGTGGTGAACATCTCCGGGATGAGCTTCGGCTCGCTCTCGGGCAATGCGATCACCGCGCTCAACAAGGGGGCGGCGCTCGCCGGTTGCCTGCAGAACACCGGCGAGGGCGGCCTGTCGCCGTACCACCGCAACGGCGGTGAACTGGTCTTCCAGCTCGGCACGGCGTACTTCGGCTGCCGTGACGAGCACGGCCGGTTCAGCCTGGACCGGCTCAAGGACCTGGTCGCCGGCGCACCGGTGCGGGCGTTGGAGATCAAGCTCAGCCAGGGCGCCAAGCCCAGCCTCGGCGGGCTGCTGCCCGGCGCGAAGGTGTCCGCCGAGATCGCCGCGACCCGGGGCGTCCCGGCCGGGCGGGACTGCGTCAGCCCGTCCCGGCACGCCGAGTTCTCCGACTGCGACAGCCTGCTCGACTGGGTGGAGTTGCTGGCCGCCGAGACGGGCCTGCCGGTCGGTATCAAGTCGGCGGTCGGCGACCTCGGCTTCTGGCAGGAGCTGGCCACCCTGATGCGCGACACCGGCCGGGGCGTCGACTTCGTGACGATCGACGGCGGCGAGGGCGGCACCGGCGCCGCGCCGCTGATCTTCACCGACTCGGTGTCACTCCCGTTCCAGCAGGGCTTCTCCCGGGTCTACAGGGTCTTCGCCGAGCACGACCTGCACGAGCAGGTGGTGTTCGTCGGCGCCGGCAAGCTCGGCCTGCCCGACAACGCCATCGTGGCCTTCGCGCTGGGCTGCGACATGGTCAACGTGGGTCGGGAGGCGATGCTCTCGATCGGCTGCATCCAGGCGCAGAAGTGCCACACCGACACCTGCCCCACCGGGGTCGCGACGCAGAACGCCTGGCTGGCCCGGGGCCTCGACCCGACCCTGAAGTCGGTCCGGGCGGCCAACTATCTGGCGACGCTGCGCCGCGACCTCACCAAGGTCGCCGAGGCGTGCGGCGTCGAACACCCCGGCCTGATCGGCACGGACGCCGTGGAGATCCTGGACGGCCGCACCGGCTCCACCCCACTGCACAAGGTGTACGGCTACCGGCCGGGCTGGGGCCTGCCGTCGCCGGCCGACCAGGCGGAGATCATCCGACTGATGACCCCGGAGGTGCCGCAGGGCGGCAGCGCCCCGCCGTCGGCCACCGCCGTCGGTTGACGTCCCGCCCCCGGCCGGCCCGGGCGATAACCCCGTGCGGCCGGCGACGCCGCGCGCCTATGGTGGCGCGGTGCTGATCAGACGCGAGACGACCGCCGACGTCGATGCCATCCGGGCGGTGCACTGCGCGGCCTTCGCCGCCCCGGCCGGCGGTGACGGCGTGCCAGTCGAGGCGACGCTCGTCGACGCGCTGCGCGCCGACGACGGCTGGCTGCCCGCGTACTCCCTGGTGGCGGTTGATCCGGACGGCCAGGTGGTGGGGCACGTGGTGGCCACCCGCGCCCGGGTGGCCGGTGAGCCGGTGGCGTTGGGCCTCGGGCCGCTCGGCGTGCTGCCCGGGTGGCAGCGGCGCGGGGTGGGTAGCGCGTTGATGCACGCGGTGCTCGGCGCGGCCGACGCGCGGGACGAGCCTCTGGTGGTGCTGCTCGGGCACCCCGACTACTACCCCCGCTTCGGGTTCCGGCCGGCGGTCGAGGTGGGCGTCACCCCGCCGCAGCCGTGGGGTCCGCAGTACTTCATGGCCCGCCCGCTGAACGCGTGGCGCGACACGATCCGGGGCGAGTTCCGCTACGCCCGCCCGTTCGACGACCTGTGATCCCGCCGCGCATCCGCCGCCGGCGCGCCACCGACCTGGACGGATGCGTCGCGGCCCTCGCCGAGGTGCACCGGGTCGACGGGTACCCGATGAACTGGCCCGCCGACCCGCATCGGTGGTTGTGCGAACCGCGACCGGCACGGGCCTGGGTCGCCGTCGCGCCGGACGCGGCCATCGTGGGGCATGTCGCGGTGCACCGGCTGTCCGAGCCCGCCCGGCCGACAGCCGAGGTGGCGCGCCTCTTCGTGGCGCCGGCCGCGCGCGGGCTGGCCCTTGGCGATGCGCTGCTGGCCCGCGCCCGGCAGTGGGCGAACGAGCGCGCGACGGACCTGGTGCTCGAGGTGGCCGAGCGGGACAGCGCTGCCGTCGCGCTCTACGAACGCACCGGGTGGCGGTGCACCGGCACCCGCACGGCCCCGTGGACCGCGCCGGACGGCGGCCCGGTGCCGTTGCGAGAATTCACCGTCCGCGCCCCGTCCGCCCCGGCCGAGGACTGACCGGATCCGCTTCGGCGGGCTCGGCGATCGCCGCCAGGCGGCGCGCCAGACGGGCGGCGGCCGCACGCAGCTCCGCGGGCTGCACCACCTGCACCTCATAGCTCAGGCGGGCGATGTGCGCGGCGAGCCAGTCCAGGTCGTCGCCACCGACGAGCAGCACACACCACCCGTCGCGGTCGTCCTCGACGCGGCCGACCTGCGGCGGCACCAACGCCCGCACCTCGTCGGGGCGGGCGCGCACCCGCACCCGGGCGACATACCGGTACGGCGACCCGGTGACCGACCGCTGCACGAAGGCGACCGGATCGGGATGCGCGCGGGGCCGGAAGCGCCAGGTCGTGGCCACCGCCGTACGCATCCGGTCCAGGCGGAACGTCCGCCAGTCGGCCCGGTCGACGTCCCAGGCCATGAGGTACCACCGTCGGCCCGTGGTGACCATCCGGACCGGCTCGACCGTCCGCTCACACTCCCCGTCCCGTCCGGGGTAGCCGAACCGCACCCGGACCGCGTCGCGGCAGGCCCGCGCCAGCATCACCAGCAGCTCCGCGTCGATCTCGACGACCGGCCCGATGAGGGTCTCCGTGGAGCCGTGCACCGCCCGCACCTCGGCGCGCAGCCGTGACGGCATCACCTGGTCGAGCTTCGCCAGGGCCCGCAGGGCCGCCTCGCCCGCCCCGGCGACCGTGCCCCCGGAGGCCAGTCGCAGGGAGACCGCCGTCGCGATCGCCTCCTCGTCGTCCAGCAGCAGCGGCGGCAGCCGGGTGCCCGCGCCGAGCTGATAGCCGCCACCGACACCGGACACCGCGCGCACGGGATAGCCCAGTGTCCGCAGGCGTTGCACGTCGCGGCGGACGCAGCGGTCGGTGACCCGCAGTTGCGCGGCGAGGTCGGCGGCCGTCCAGGACGGTCGTCGTTGCAGCAGCGCCAACAACCGCAGAACCCGCTCGGTGGTCGCCTCGACTGTCACCCGCCGATCGTTGCACGGATCGAGGAACGACCCTGTCCGCGATTCACGAGAGGCTGGGACCATGACCGACCAGAACAGGACACCGGGAGCCGCCATGCCACGCGACGTGCAGATCACCGTCGACTGCGCCGACCCGGCCGGGCTGGCGACATTCTGGGCCGAGGCGCTCGGCTACCAGGTGCAGGGCCCGCCCGGCGACTTCGAGTCGTGGGAGCAGGCACTGGACGCGATGGGCGTACCCCCGGCGAACCGCAACGACGCCTCGGCGGTGGTCGACCCCGAGGGCTCCCGACCACGGCTGTTCTTCCAGCGCGTACCCGAGGGCAAGCAGGTCAAGAATCGCGTCCACCTGGATGTGCGGGCGGCGCCGGGCCTCGCCGGGGACGAGCGGATGGCGGCCCTCGAAGCGGAGGCCGAACGGCTCGTCGCGCACGGCGCCACCCGGCTCGCTCGACACGAGCCCGCTCCCCCGCTGGGCGCCGGCCACCTCGTCATGACCGACCCCGAGGGCAACGAGTTCTGCCTCGACTGATCGGCACGTGACCGCGTTCACCCAGGTCACTGTCGCGGCGACCGACGCCATGCGAACATATGTACGTGTCGCCCGGGGCCACCATCCTGCACGCCGACCTGGACGCCTTCTACGCGTCGGTCGAGCAGCGCGACGACCCACGCCTGCGGGGACGCCCGGTGATCGTCGGCGGCGGGGTGGTTCTCGCGGCCAGCTACGAGGCGAAGGCACGGGGCGTCCGCAGCGCGATGGGCGGCCAGCAGGCACGCCGGCTGTGCCCCGACGCGATCGTGGTGCCACCGCGCATGTCGGCGTACACGGTGGCGAGCCGCGCCGTGTTCGAGATCTTCCGGCGGACCACCCCGCTGGTCGAGGGGCTCTCCATCGACGAGGCGTTCCTGGACGTCGGCGGCCTGCGCCGGCTGGTCGGGCCCCCGGCCGACATCGCCGACCGTCTGCGGCGGGAGGTCCGCGAACAGGTCGGCCTGCCCATCACCGTGGGCGTGGCGCGGACGAAGTTCCTGGCGAAGGTGGCCAGCGGGGTGGCGAAGCCGGACGGGCTGCTGGTGGTCGCACCCGACGGCGAACTGGCGTTCCTGCATCCGCTGCCGGTCGAGCGGCTCTGGGGCGTCGGCCCGATCACCGCCGCGAAGCTGCGCGAACGCCGGATCCGTACCGTCGGCGACGTGGCCCGGCTCGGTGAGGCGGCGCTGGTCTCGCTGCTCGGCGCGGGCGCGGGCCGGCACCTGCACGCCCTGGCGCACAACCGTGACCCCCGACCGGTGCAGGTGGGCCGCCGGCGCGGGTCGATGGGCGCGCAGCACGCGCTGAGCCGCGCCCCGCACGCGGCGACGGAGCTGGACGCGATCCTCGCCGGCCTGGTCGACCGGGTCACCCGGCGGATGCGGGCCGCCGGACGGGCCGGACGCACCGTGGTGCTGCGGCTGCGCTTCGGCGACTACACCCGGGCCACCCGCTCGCACACGGTGGGCAAGGCGACCGCGGACACCACACCGGTGCTCGCCGCGGCACGGGCGCTGCTGCGGGCGACCCAGCCCGAGATCGACAGGCGGGGCGTGACCCTGATCGGCGTCTCGGTGGGCAACCTCGACGACAACCCGGTCCAGCCGGAGCTGCCCTTCCAACCCGACCCGGGCACCAAGCTCGACGCGGCGGTCGACGCCGTCCGCGACCGGTTCGGATCGGCGGCGCTCACCCGGGCGGTGCTGCTCGGCCGCGATCCCGGCGTCGAGATGCCGCTATTGCCCGACTGACGGCCTCTTGGCGGCCGCGTTTTCTGCGATCGGTGACACATCACAGCAGGTCGGCGGTTTAGCCGACGACGCACGGGTGACCCTTGGGGGGAACAGCCTGACGAGGGGGGCCCACGATGTCCGACGACACAAGCAACCGACCGAGCCGTCGCGTCGAGCGTCCGCACGACGTGACCGACCCACTGCTCTGGCAGCTCGCGGTCGACGTGCTGAGCGCACACGAGCCGGACGACGAGGGGCACTGCCGCAATCTCCAGTGCGCCGGCCAGGGGTGGCCGTGCGAGGCCCGCACCGGCGCCGAGCAGTCGCTGCGGCTGGCCCGCGGCGAATCCACCTCGGTCGAGATGACCGTCGAGGACGTCCGGGACGGAGACCGCACCGGCCGGCCGGGCGAGACCGCGCCGCGCTGGGGCCGCAACGCCGGACCGCTGCCCTCGCAGCGGGAGCAGAAGGCGTCCGCCACCGCGGCCTGACCGCGATCCGCGTCGTCACGCACGAACGCTCGGCCGGTGACCCGGCCGAGCGTTCGCGTGTCGTGGATCAGAGGCTGAGCCGCTGACCCGGGAAGATCAGACCCGGGTCGGCGCCGATCAGCTGCCGGTTGCGCTCGTACAGCGCCTGCCAGCCGCCGGTCGACAGGTGGTGGTCGGCGATCTCCGACAGGGTGTCGCCCGGCTTGACGGTGTACGTCTCGCCGCTCGCCGCGGGCGCGGCGCGCTCGTGGTCGCGCGTCGCCGGCTGCTCGCCGCGCGACGGCCTGGGCTTCGGGGTCGACTTGGTCGACTTGGTCGACTTGGTGGCGGAACCGCCCGACGAGCCGCCCTTCTTGCCGCAGGTCGGCCAGGCACCGATGCCCTGCCCGTCGAGCACCTTCTCGGCGATGGCGATCTGCTCGCCGCGGCTGGCCAGGTCGGCGCGTGCGGCGTACTTCTTGCCGCCGTAACCGGCCCAGGTGCCCTGCGAGAACTGCAACCCGCCGTAGTAGCCGTTACCGGTGTTGATCTTCCAGTTGCCGCCGGACTCGCACTGGGCGATCGCGTCCCAGTTGACGGCGGCCTGCGCCGGGGCGGCCGGGCCGAAGAGGGCGACAGCGCCGGTGACCGCGCCGACGGCAAGGGTCCCGACGGCGACGCGGCGGGTGGTGACCCGTCGATGACGGGGCGTGTGAACAGACGTCATGTGAGTTCCTCCACGCCGGCGAGGTGAGCTGTCGGGTTCGGGCCGAGGAGCCCGGCCGCGCGGTGGCGGCTTCACCCCGAGGTGACGTGCACCGAGAAACCTGGGTCCCCCGCTCCTGCCCGGTGGACTGGGTTCCGACGACCGGGGGCAGGATTTGGCGTTGCCGGCCGTGGTGTCCGCAGTGGCGAACCCGACCGACGCTAGGCACGTTCGGTGACGATCGCCCACTCGCTGTGAAGTTCTTCACCAGGTCGCGCTCGGCGTTCCGCCCACCGGTTGCGGGTCTGCGACCACTGTGCAGTGACCACGATGGACCGTTTGCGATCAGCTGTCGGGGCGGAGCCACGCGACGATTCGGCGCAGCAGCTCGATGTGGCCGGGGGACTCGTACGAGCGGCCGTCGTGGCCGAGGGCGCTGTAGACGATCCGGCTGTCCCCCACCGTGCGAGCCCAGACGAGCGGGTGAAAGACGCGGTCCTCCCGGTGCCCGTAGAGCGGCTCGATGTCGACGCCGTCGACCCGCTGAAGATCGGTGTAGCGCTCGTCGAAGACCTCGATGTCGCCGAGCCCTTCAGTGATCGGGTGCGCGACGGCGGTCCGCCGGATGAGACTGGAACCGATCGGCGGGTGGAACGAACGGCCGTGGTCCCAGGCGGCACCGATCGTGGCACGCCAGCTCGCTACCCGGGGAAATGCGAGGGTCGCGCTGTGGATGGCGAGCAGGTTGCCGCCGCCGGCCAGGAAGCCGTCGAGAACGAGCCCGAAGAGCGCGTCGTCGGGGACCGGGGACGACCGGTCGGCGCTCGCGTTCACCACCAGCAGGCGGGCACCGTCGAGCGCCGTCGCGAGCCGGTCGACGGACGTCACGACGGCGGCGGCGCTGATGATGTCCGCGAGGATAGCGCTGGTCTCCGGCAACGGGTGCCAGGGGTCGGCGTGCGGCCCCTCCCCGCTGAAGATCACGGTGTCGACAGGCACGAGCTCTCCCGGAATTGACGTTCGGGCAGGAAATCATAGATCGACGGCCGCGATGCTCCGGAGCACACCGGGTCGACCCGGTAGCCCACCCCAGGAGGAGAGCATGCCGATCCACCGGAGAAACATCGGCCGCCGCAGCGCCGCCGCCATCCTCGCGACCGTCCTGGCCAGCGCCGGCCTGGCCCTGCTCGCACCGACCGCAGCGCAGGCGTCCAGCCCGTGCACCAGCCTGACCTTCTACCGGGTCGGCGGCTACCCGGGTGGCGCCGACATGCACGTGCCCACCATCGGCTGGCAGACCGGGAACAAGCACTGCTACCTCACCTACGGCCATTCCAACTCGGCGGTGAAGGTGCTCCAGGAGGCGCTGAACAACTGCTACTCCCGGTCGCTCAGCCTGGACGGCAACTACGGCACCAAGACCCGCGACGCCGTCCGGTACGCCCAGCACAAAATCAACGAGGACATCGTGTACGCGAACATCGCCGAGGACGGCGAGTACGGTCCGCAGACCCGGGCCTACATGGGCTTCGCGATCTTCGGTGTGAACGGGGGCCCGGTCATCCCGAACGTCTGCTACTACCCGGGCTGACCGACCAGGACGGCGCCGGTCGGAATCCCCCGTTGGATTCCGACCGGCGCCGTCGTCGGATCAGCAGACCCGGACCGCCTCGATCCGCTTGTTCCAGTTGCCCCCGATCGCGGCAGTGTCGTACGCCAGGTTCGCCCGGTAGCCGTAGGCGTGCTGGTAGCCGAGCAGACCCGTGGCATTGGCGTTGTCCCAGAAGGTGGAGACGGTCCCGGACGGCCGGTTGTTGATGATCGACTGGGTCTGGTTGCGGAAGTACGAGGGCAGCCCGACGTCGTTGCACCCGTTGTACGGCCCGTCGAGGTACAACACGTCACCTGTGAAGTTGGTCCCGGCGTAGAGGCAGAGCAGACCCGGGTTGCAGGGATAGCTGGCCGCCTGGGCAGGGCTCGGGGCGACGCCGAACGCCGCGGTCAGGGCGACCGCGCCGACCAGTGCGGACGTGAGCCTTCGCAGAGTGCTTCGCACGATGGTGACCTCCGGTCTCGTCACGACCGGGCCGGCCGTGAGTCGAATAGCCGACATCGCATTGAGGGATGCCGTTGTACGGACGATGATCTGCGCGGAAGGTCGACGGATTCCTGCCGGAACCTCAATCCGACCCTCCCGGGGCCGGTTGCCCCACCATCGTCACGGGGGCGGCGGTTCATGGAGATTCGGGTCCTCGGTCCGGTCGAGGTGTGGACGGACGGCCGCCTGGTCGACGCCGGAGCGGCCCGGCAACGCGCCGTCCTCGCCGCGCTGGCGGTCGACGTGGGCCGACCGGTCCACGTGGAGTCCCTGGTGGACCGGGTCTGGGGCGACGCGTCACCGCCCCGGGTCCGGCACAACCTGCACGTCTACCTCGCCCGGCTGCGCCGCGTCCTCGCCGACGCCGGCGCACCGGACGCCCTGATCCGACGCTCCGGCGGATACCTGTTGGACCTGCCACCGGAGACGGTCGACGGTCGGCACTTCGACGTCCTGCGGCGACGGGCCGACGGGCTGGCCGACACGGATCCCGAGCGGGTGGACCTGCTGCGCCGGGCGCTGGAGCTGTGGCGGGGGGAGCCGCTGGCCGGGCTGCCCGGAGACTGGGCGGCCCGCGTCCGGCAGGACTGGCACCGCCGGCACACCGACACCACCGTGCGGTGGGCCCGCGCGCTGGTGCGCCGGGGCGAGCCGGAGGTGGTGATCGACCCGCTGACCCGGCTCGCCGCCGACCATCCCCTGGACGAACCGGTCGCCGCCGTCCTGCTGCACGCGCTGGCCACGGCCGGTCGGAGCGCGCAGGCGCTGGCGTCCTACGCCCAGCTACGGGACCGGCTCGCCGACACACTCGGCGCGGACCCGGGTGTGGAGCTCCGCCAGCTGCACCAGGCCATCCTGCGCGGTGAGATCACCGTGCCGGCGGCCGACGTGTCGCCCGTCGCGGCGGGCCACGTGGGCAGACCGGAGCCGGCCCGGCCGGTCCCGGCGCAGCTGCCCTCGGATGTGCGGGGCTTCGCCGGACGGGGGCCGGAACTGGCCCGCCTGGACGCGCTGCGGTCGTCCGCCGAGGCGCATCCCGGGGCGGTGCCGGTGGCGGTGCTCTCTGGACCGGCCGGGGTCGGCAAGACGGCGCTCGCCGTGCACTGGGCGCACCGGGTGGCCGGGCACTTCCCGGACGGCCAGCTCCACGCCAACCTGACGGGCTACAGCCCGAGCGGCGTCGTTCGCAGCGCCGAGCAGGTGATCCGGGGTTTCCTGGCCGCGCTGGGAGTGCCACCCCGGGAGGTGCCGCCGGACGAGCAGGCGCAGAGCGCCTTGTACCGCAGCCTGCTCGCCGGTCGACGGATGCTGGTGCTGCTGGACAACGCCCGGGACGCGGCCCAGGTCCGGCCGCTGCTGCCCGGCTCCGCCCGCTGCCTGGTGCTGGTGACGAGCCGGGACCGGCTCACCGGTCTGGTGGCCACCGAGGGGGCCGAGCCGGTGGTGTTGGACCTGCTCACCGCCGAGGACGCGCAGGCCCTGCTGCACGCGCGGATCGGGGCGCGGGCCGGGGCGGAGCGCAACGCCGTCGACGAGCTGGTCCGACTCTGTGACCGGCTGCCGCTGGCCCTGGTCGTGGTGGCGGCCCGGGCGGTGGTCCGGCCCCACCTGTCGCTTACCGAGTTGGGCACGCAGCTTCGGACCGACGGCGGGTTGGACGGACTCGACACCGGAGACCACGACAGCAGTGTGCGGGCGGCGCTGTCCTGGTCGTACCGGCTGCTGCCGGTGCCGACCGCGCGGCTGTTCCGGCTGGTCGGGGGCTGCACGGACGTGACGGTGAGTACCGCGGCCGGGGTGAGCCTCGCCGGCGCCGGACGGCGCGACGTCCAGGTGGCGTTCGCCGAGCTGGCCGACGCGCACCTGGTGTTGGAGCGCGGCCCGGACCGGTTCGCGATGCACGACCTGTTGCGGGCCTTCGCGGCGGAGCTGTCCGCCGAGCACGATCCGGCCGGTGACCGGTCCGAGGCACGCGGCCGGCTCTTCGGCCACTACCTGCACAGCGCGCACGGCGCGGCGGTGCTGCTGCACCCGCACTGGGATCCGATCAGCCTGGCCCCGGCCGCCAGCGGTGTCCGCCCGGAGAAGTTCAGCGACCACGACGAGGCGGTGGCCTGGTTCACCCGGGAGCGCGACGTGCTGATCGCGCTCGTCGAACGCTGCGCCGCCAGCGGATTCGACAGGTACGCCTGGCAGCTGGCCTGGAGTCTGACCAGCTTCCTGGACCGGCAGGGCGGCTGGCACGACCAGCTCGCGGTGCAGCGGACGGCGCTGGCGGCCGCGCGCCGCAGCGGTGACCCGGACGGGCAGGCACACGCGCACCGCAGTCTGGCGCGGGCCCAGGCCCGACTGGGCCGTCTCGACGAGGCGCCCGGTCAGCTCCGGCGGGCGCTGGAGTTGTTCGGCGCCCTGGACGACCGGGCCAACCAGGGGCACACCTGCCTGGACCTGGCCGAGATGGCCGATCGGCAGGGTCGCCGCGCCGAGGTCGTCGAGCACGCCGAAGCGGCGCTCTCGTTCTACCGGGCAGCCGGGCACCGGTACGGGCAGGCGATGGCGTTGAACGCGATCGGTTGGTACCGCGCACAGCTCGGCGCGCACGACGCCGCGGTGCAGGCGTGCGAGCAGGGGCTGGAGCTGCTGCGCGAGTTCGACGACAGGCACGGTCAGGCAGCCACCTGGGACACCCTCGGATACGCGCAGCACCGCGCGGGACGACCGGCGGAGGCCGTCGGCGCGTACCGGCACGCGGTCGACCTGTACCGGGATTTCCGCGACCGGTACTACGAGGCGGACACGCTGGGGCACCTGGCCGAGGCGCAGCTCGACGCCGGCGACCCGGCCGGGGCGACCGGGAGCTGGCGCACGGCGTTGGAGATTCTCGACGACCTCGGGCATCCGGACGCGGAACGGATCCGGCAACGGCTCGCGACCGCCGAGGGGACCTGACCGGCCGGCGGGGCCCCTGCCGGGGCGGCCCGCCGGCCGGAGGGTGGATCGACTACAGGGTGCGGGCCAGCCGGTCGGCGAGCGTCCGGGTGAAGCGGGCCGGGTCGGCGAGTTCGCCGCCCTCGGCGAGCACCGCCAGGCCGTACAGCAGCTCGGCCGTCTCGGTCAGGGTCTCGGAGGAGTCGCCCTGCTCGTGGGCCTTGCGCAGCCCGGCGACCAGCGGATGACCGGGGTTGATCTCCAGGATCCGCTTGGTCGACGGAACCTCGTGCCCCATCGCCCGGTACATCTTCTCCAGCGTCGGGGTGAGGTCGTGCGCGTCCCCGACGACGCAGGCCGGTGAGGTGGTCAGCCGCGACGACAGGCGGACCTCCCGGACACTGTCGGCGAGGGTGGCGCCCAGCCACTCGACAAGCGCGGCGAACTCCTGCCGCTGCTGCTCACGCTCGGTCTCGGCCTGCTGCTTCTCCTCGTCGGTGTCCAGGTCGACCTCGCCCTTGGCGATCGAGCGCAACCGCCGGCCGTCGTACTCACCGACCCGCTCGACCCACACCTCGTCGACCGGGTCGGTCAGGAGCAGCACCTCGTGGCCCTTGGCCCGGAACGCCTCCAGGTGCGGGGAGTTCTCGATGGTGGCCCGGGAGTCGCCGGTGGCGTACCAGATGTCGCTCTGGCCGTCCTTCATCCGCGAGACGTAGCCGGCGAGGTCGGTGAGCTCGGCCGGGTCGTTGGTGGACGCCACCGACAGGATCTCCAGCAGGGTGTCCCGGTTGTCGGTGTCGTCGATCAGCCCCTCCTTGACCACCGTCCCGAACTCGGTCCAGAAGGTGCGGTACCGCTCGGGGTGGTTGGCCTTGAGGTCCTTGACGGTGGTGAGGACCTTCTTGACCAGGCGGCGGCGGACGATCTGGATCTGCCGGTCCTGTTGGAGGATCTCGCGGGAGATGTTCAGCGACAGGTCGTGCGCGTCGACGACGCCCTTGACGAAGCGCAGGTAGGTGGGGACCAGCGCCTCGCAGTCGTCCATGATGAACACGCGCTTGACGTAGAGCTGGACGCCACGGCGGCCCTGCGGGGCGAACATGTCCAGCGGGGCGTGGCTGGGCAGGAACAGCAGCGCCTCGTACTCGAAGGTGCCCTCGCCCCTCATGTGCACGACCTCGAGCGGGTCGGCCCAGTCGTGGCTGACGTGCTTGTAGAACTCGTTGTACTCGGCGGCGTCGACCTCGTCGCGGGGCCGCGCCCAGAGCGCCTTCATCGAGTTGAGGGTCTGCACCTCGCTTGTGGCCTCCGCGCCGTCGGCGCCGGGGCGTTCGACGGTCATCCGGATGGGCCAGGCGATGAAGTCGGAGTAGCGCTTGACGATCTCGCGGATGGTCCACTCGGCGGTGTAGTCGTGCAGGTTGTCCTCGGTGTCGGCGGGCTTGAGGTGCAGGGTCACCGACGTGCCCTGCGGCGCCTCGTCGACTCCCTCGACCGAGTACGTGCCCTCGCCGGCGGACTCCCAGCGGGTGCCGCCTGTCTCGCCGGCCTTGCGGGTGAGCAGGGTGACCCGGTCGGCGACCATGAACGCGGCGTAGAAGCCGACGCCGAACTGGCCGATCAGGTCCTGCGAGGCGCGCGCGTCGGCGGACTCGCGGAGCTGACGAAGCAGCTCGGCGGTGCCCGACTTGGCGATGGTGCCGATGAGGCCGACCACCTCGTCGCGGGTCATCCCGATGCCGTTGTCCCGGACGGTGAGGGTGCGGGCGTCCCGGTCGACCTCGATGGCGACGTGCAGGTCGTCGGTGTCGGCGACGAGGTCCTTGTCGACCATGGTGGCCAGCCGCAGCTTGTCCAGCGCGTCGGACGCGTTCGAGATGAGTTCCCGCAGGAAGACGTCCTTGTTCGAGTAGATCGAGTGGACGACCAGTTGGAGGAGCTGACGCGCCTCGGCCTGGAACTCCAACGTCTCGGCCTGGTTGCTCACACCGTCTCCCTTCTGTCACGTGCGGAGGTTCGCGCAAAGGATACGAGTCGTCACCGGGCGGGTGGTGGGGGCGTCCGGGTCGTATTCCCGATCGGGAGGGGCCGCGCCGTGACCTATCTGACTTTGCTCAACAGAAGTCAGGTTGGTTAGCGTGACGGCCATGAAGATCGCTGGAAGCACCGCCCTCGTCACCGGCGCCAACCGTGGCTTCGGCCGCCACCTCGCCGCCGAACTCGCCTCCCGGGGCGCCACCGTCTACGCCGCCGCCCGCAACCCCGACACCCTCGACCTGCCCGGCGTGACGCCGGTGCGCCTCGACATCACCGACCCCGCCTCGGTGGCCGCCGCCGCCGAACTGGCCGGGGACGTGAACCTGCTGATCAACAACGCCGGCATCGACACCCGAACCGACCTCCTCGACGGCGATCTGGACCTCGTCCGGCCGGAGCTGGAGACCCACTACGTGGGCAACCTGTCGATGATCCGGGCGTTCGCGCCGGTCATCGCCGGCAACGGCGGCGGGACGATCCTCAACGTGCTCTCCGTGCTGTCCTGGGTCAACCTTCCGAAGCACGGGACCTACGGCGCCGCGAAGTCGGCCGAGTGGGCGATGACCAACGCCCTGCGCATCCAGCTCGCCGAGCGCGGCGTCCGGGTCGCCGGCCTGCACGTCGGATACATGGACACCGACATGGCCGCCGCCGTCACCGACCCGAAGTCCGACCCGGCCGCCATCGCCCGGATCGCCGTGGACGGCGTGGAGGCCGACGCGTACGAGATCGTCGCCGACGACCTGAGCCGGCAGGTGCAGGCCGGGCTGGCCGGCGGCGTCGCCGCGCTCTACCCGCAGCTCCCCTGACCTCCGACGCGGCGGGCCGCCGCCGGGAGCTCCCGGCGGCGGCCCGCCCCCACGTCGGGTACGCGGTCAGCTCGCCTGCAACGTCACGTCGTCGATCACGAAGCTGGTCTGCAGTGAGGCGTCCTCGGTGCCGGTGAACGTCAGCGTCACCGTCTGCCCGGCGAACCCGGCCACGCTGAAGCTGCGCTGGACGTAGCCGGCGGCGGCGTTGAGGTTCGAGTACGTCGCCAGCGTGGTCGAGCCCATCCGAACGGTGAGCTTGTCGTACGCCGTGGAGCTGGTCGTCTCGGCGGTGTCGATGTGCAGCCAGAACGACAGCGTGTAGCTGGCGCACCCGGCCGGCACGGTCACCGACTGGGACAGGGTGTCGGTGTGGGTGCTGCCGTACCCGTCGAGCCACGCCTTGTACGACCCGGTCCGGGCCGGCTGACTGCTGGAGTTGGTGATCACCCCGGAGGACGCGGTCCACGGCGTGCTGCCGTTCTCGAACCCGCCGTTGCCGATCACCTGGCCGCCGGCGCAGCCGCCGGTGCCGGTCACGGTCAGCGTGAGGCTGGCGGTGCGGGTGACCGAGCCGGTGCCGGTGACCGTCACGGTGAAGGTGCCGGTCACCGCGCTGGCCGAGGCGGTCAGGGTCATCGTGGCCGAGCCGCCGGACGTGACCGAGGACGGGCTGAACGACACGCTCACCCCGCTGGGCGCCCCGGAGGCGGAGAGGCTCACCGACTGCGCCGAGCCGGCGGTGGTGGCGGTGGAGACCGTCGCGGTCGTGCTGGCGCCCTGGGCCACGGTGCGCGTGGTGGGGCTGACCGCGACGGAGAAGTCGTTGGTCGGGGTGCCGCCGCCCACGGCGAGCTGCCACAGCGCGTACGCGACGCCGTCCGCCGACCGGTTCAGCACGGTGGCGCTGACGTTGGCGGTGGTGTCACAGGACCGGTGGTAGCAGGGGTCGTACGCCGAGTTGGCGGTGCCGCCCCACTTGGCCGCCTGGGCGCTGGTCTTGCGGGCGCTGGCGCCCGCGGCGTAGCCGGAGGTGGGGATGCCGGCCTGCTGGAAGTAGTAGTCGTCGGAGCGGCCCTGCCCCTCGACGTTCTCCTCCGGTTGCAGGCCCAAGGAGTCCCAGTACGCCTTCAGCGGCGCGGCCGTGGTCGAGGTGACCCGGTTGATGAAGTAGCCGCCGTTGGTCGACCCGACCATGTCGAAGTTGTAGTAGCCCTTGATGTAGCCGCGTTGGGTCGCGTTGAGCGAGTTGACGTAGAACCGGGAGCCGTTGAGCCCCTGCTCCTCGTCGGTCCACCAGGCGAACCGGACCTTCTTCGTCATTGTCGGGTTCTGCGCGGCGAGGACCAGCGCGTTCTCCAGCAGCGTGGCCGAGCCGGAGCCGTTGTCGTTGATCCCCGGACCGGCGGAGACGCTGTCCAGGTGGGCGCCGAACATGACCACCTGGTCGGCCGGGCCACCGGGCCACTCGGCGATGAGGTTGTTGGAGGGGTACGTGCAGCTGGAGCAGTTCTGCTCGCTGACGGTGTAGCCGGCCGCCTGGAGCTTGCTCTTCACGTAGCTGACCGAGGCGGTGTAGCCGGCCGAGCCGGCGCGCCGGTTGCCGCCGTTGCTGCTGGCGATGGAGTTGAACTGGGTCAGGTGCGCCTGGACGTTGGTGACGGAGATGTCCGGCGCGGCCAGGGCGGCGGCGGACGCGGCGATCGGCCGGGCCACCGTCGTCGTGGTGGTGGGCGACGCGGTCACCGGCTGGGCGGCCAGCGTCACCGTCATGCCGGCGAACACGGCGAGCGCGGTTCCCGCGCTCAGCGTTCTGCCTCTCATGGGGGCTCCTCGGGGGTTGGAGAGATAACCGCGACACTGACAGATATCGATGTAGCGGGCATCGGTCGTTCGTCCGGAACCACCACCGCTTCGACGGTAGGTGCCGGCGTCAGCACAGGTGAGTAGAGATGCCAGGATGGGTAGGTAACACCAGCAGGGGTCGACGGGCCCGGAACGGGGGCTTGCGATGGGGCCGGGTCGAACGTGACACGACCCAGCACGGATCTCTTCAGCGACGGCGGCGAGACGGGCCGACTCATGGCCGACCTCGACTGGGCCGGCACCCCGCTCGGTCCGGTCAGTGGCTGGTCGCAGAGCCTGCGCGCCGGGGTCCGGGTGGTGCTCTCCTCCCGCTACCCGATGCTGCTGCTCTGGGGCGACCGCTTCTCCCAGCTCTACAACGACGCGTACTCCGCGTTGATCGGCGACAAGCACCCCGCCGCGCTCGGCGGCGACGTACGCGTGACGCTGGCCGAGGGCTGGGACGTCCTCGCCCCGCTGATCGAGCAGGCCATGGCCACCGGGGTCGCCAGCTGGGTGCCCGCCCTGCGGTTGCTGCTGGAACGCGCCGGCTACCGCGAGGAGGCGTACTTCAGCGTCTCGCACGCTCCTGCCCGCGACGACGACGGCCGGACCGTCGGCGTGCTGACCGTGTGCAGCGAGGTCACCGAGCAGGTGGTCGGCGAACGGCGGCTGCGCCTGCTGCGCGACCTGTCCGTACGCGGCGACGGGCGCACCGTCGACGTGGACGCCACCTGCGGCCGCCTGATCTCCGCGATCGGCGGGCACCCGCTGGACGTGCCGTTCGCCGCGATCTACCTGCGCGACGGCGCGGTCCTGCGGCGCGCCGCCTGCGTCGGCGGCGAACCGGACGACGCCATGGTGCCGCACGGGCTCCCGGACGCCGTGCCCCTGGACGCCGTGCCCCTGGACGCCGTGCACCCGGACGACCCGGGCCGGGCCGGGGACGCGTGGGGGCTGCCGGACGCCGCCGAGGGCCGCCCGACCGAGGTGACCGGAATCGCCGAGCGACTGAAGCTGTCCGGCGGCGCGTGGGACGACCCGGTGCGCGCCGCGCTGGCGCTGCCGCTGCCCTCGGCCGACCAGGAGCAGCCGCTCGGCGTCCTGCTCGCCGGGGTCAGCCCCAGCCGCGGGCTGGACGAGGCGTACCGGTCCTTCTACCAGCTGCTGGCCCAGCAGGTGTCCGTGGCGCTGCGAAACGCGCGGGAGTACGAGCAGGAGCGCCGCCGGGCCGAGGCGCTGGCCGAGCTGGACCAGGTGAAGACCGCCTTCTTCACCAACGTCAGCCACGAGTTCCGTACCCCGCTGACCCTCATGCTCGGCCCGCTCGGTGACGCGCTCACCGACGCCGCGGCGCCGCTCGCGCCGGTGCAGCGGGAACGGGTGGAGACCGCGTGGCGTAACGCCACCCGACTGTTGACCCTGGTCAACAGCCTGTTGACCTTCTCCAGCCTGGAGGCCGGGCGGGCCACCAGCGACGCCCGCATGATCGATCTCGCGGCGCTCACCGCGGAGCTGGCCGGCGTCTTCCGGGCGGCCGTCGAGCGGGCCGGGCTGGTGCTGGAGGTCGACTGCCCGCCGCTGCCCGGCCCCGTCACGGTGGACCCGGTCAACTGGGAACGGATCGTCACCAACCTGCTCTCCAACGCGCTGAAGTACACCTTCATCGGGTGGATCCGGGTCGCGCTGGACGCCGACGAGGAGGAGGTCCGGCTCACCGTCGCGGACACCGGCATCGGCATCGCCGAACAGGACCTGCCGAAGCTCTTCGAACGGTTCCACCGTGTGCAGGGCACCCGCTCACGCAGTCACGAGGGCACCGGGATCGGCCTGGCCCTGGTCCACGAGCTGGCCCGGCTGGAAGGCGGGCAGGTGCGGGTGACCAGCCAGGTCGGCGTCGGCACCACCTTCACGGTGGCGCTGCCCCGGTCGACGGCAGGCCGCGCGACGGTGACCGGCCCGACGCCGAACGGCCGGGGTGACGCGGCCCGCGCGGCCGTCGCCGAGGCGATGGGCTGGCTGACCGACCCGGACGACGAGGTGCGGGAGACCGCCACCGCGTCCGGTCCGGCCGCCGACGAACTGTCCGGTGCGGACATTCTGCTGGCGGACGACAACAGCGACATGCGGGCGTACCTGAGTCGGCTGCTCAGCGCCCAGGGCTGGCGGGTACGGGCGGTCAACGACGGCCGGCAGGCCTTGGACGCGATCCGCCACGATCCGCCGGACGTGGTGCTCACCGACGTGATGATGCCGGTGCTCGACGGCTTCGACCTGGTGCGCCAGCTGCGTGCCGACCCGGCGACCCGGACCCTGCCGGTGCTGGTGCTCTCCGCCCGCGCCGGCGAGGAGGCAAGCGTGGCGGGCCTGAGCCTGGGCGCCGACGACTACCTGGTGAAGCCGTTCGCCGCCGCCGAGCTGATCGCCCGGGTGGGGGCCGCCATCCGCCGGGTCCGGGCGGGCACCTCCACCGACCCGTCCCCGACCGGCGGCGTCACCACCGCACCCGCCACCACCCGGCCCGCCGAGGTCAGCACCGGCCTGCCGGCGCCGACCGCCGAAGCCCCGCCGGCCGTGCCCGGCAGCTCCGACCCGTCCCGCACCGCCACCGAGCCGGTCGCCGGAGCGCCGACGGATCCGACCGACCCGGCCGGCGACGATCTGGACGTGGCCTGGACGTACCCCTCGGCGCCCACCTCGGCCGCCGCGCTGCGCCGCGACGTACGGCTGGCACTGGCCGATCTGGACGTCGACCCGGACGTGCTGGAGGATCTGCTGCTCGCCGCGTCGGAGGCCATGAACAACGCCGTCGAGCACGCGCAGCGGCCCAGCCGCCCGGAGGTGCGGGTCCGGCTCCAGGTCGGCGGCGGCCTGATCCGGATCTCGGTCCGTGACTTCGGCACCTGGCGCGACCGTCGGCCGGCGATGGACAGGGGACGCGGTGCGCTGCTGATGAACGCGTACGGCGACGTGCGGCTGGTCTCCACCGCCGAGGGGACGACTGTGACGATCGAGCGTCGGCTGGCCGACCCGGTCTGAGGCGACCGGTGCGTCAGAGCCGGCGGCCGCTGCCGTCGCGGGCGATGATGCCGTCCAGCCGCTGGCCCGGGGTCAGCTCGGCCGGCTCGAACCAGAAGATCACCACCTGCTTGTCGAGACTCCATCGGGCCAGCCGGGCGTCGACCTGCCGGCCGTCGACGGTGCCGACGATCCGCTGGGCGGGGCCGACGAAGTAGCCGAAGGCGGGCACCGGCGCCGCGGCCGACCGCTCGTCGTAGCCGATCTGGTGGAACCCCGGGCTGCGGTCGGCCCCCTCGACGTCGTTGACCAGGATGTCCGTGGTCAGGGTGCCGTCCGGGGCGCGGCGACCCGCGGCCAGCCCGATGGACACCCGGGGCTGGCCGGGCACCGACACCTGGACGACGTAGTACACCCGCTGGTCGGCGCCGTGCCGGACCCCGCTGTCGACGATCCGGCCCAACGGCTTCGGCGGTGGTGTCGACGGCGGCGGCGTGGGTTCCTCCGACTTCGGCGTCGGCGAGACGGCGACCGGCGGCGGACGGTCGACCGGCGGCGGTTCCCCCGGCCGCGCGCCGACCGCCACCATGACGACGATGGCGGCCAGTGCGGTCGCCAGCGTCGCCACGCCGACTCCGGCGATCCGTCGGCGGGTCCGCAACCGTCGTCCCTCGCGGATGACGGCGACCAGGTCGAGGGTGGGGGCCGAGCGCTCGGTCGCCCGCATGGCGTCCCGGAGCCGGTCCAGCTCGTTCATCGCCGCGCCTCCTGGTTGTCGGCCGCGGACGGACCGGCGGCCCGCAGCTTCTCCAGGGCTCGTGAGCTGGTGCTCTTGACCGTGCCCACGGAGATGGCGAGTTCCCGGGCCACCTGTGCCTCCGGAAGGTCGAAGTAGTAGCGGAGCACGACGATGGCCCGCTCGCGAGGGCTCAGCGCGCCGAGGATGGCGGTCAGCCAGCGCCGCGTGACCACCTCGTCGGCCACGTCGTCGCGCCGCTGCTCCGGGACCTCCTCGGTCGGATACTCCCGCAGTGGACGCCGCCACCCGTCCACGAGGTGGTTGACCAGGACGCGGCGGGCGTAGCCGTAGGCGTCGTCGTCACGGATCCGGGACCAGGACGCGTACGTGCGGACCAGGGCGGTCTGCGCGGCGTCCTCGGCCCGGTGATGGTCTCCGGTCATCAGGAACGCGGCGTGCACCAGCCGCGCGGTCGCCGCCTGCGCGAACTCGACGAACTCCCCGTCACCCCGCGCCACCGCGCGCCCTCCCCCGTGCCACACCGGTACCGACGGGCGAGGCGGCCGAAAAGTTGAGTCCGGGGCACCTCAACTTTCGGCGCGATCACCCGTCTTCTCCCCCGCGCCGCCACCGTGGGACGCGCGAGGGGAGAGACATGTCGACGAAGGCTACCCGCCGTGGCTACGCCGCCTCCGCGGCGTTACTGCTGGTGGTGGCTATGCTCACCGGGTGCGACCTGCCTGTCGCCGGTGGGAACGACCCGGCCCTGGCCGGGCCTGCCACGACCGGCCCGGCGCTCGGCGGGCGGCCCGCGGCGGGACAGGCAC
>NZ_VDFY01000120.1 GCF_006228125.1 Micromonospora orduensis
GCCGGGGGGTGGGGTCAGGACTGGGCCAGGGCCTTGTCCACCAGGCTCTTCGCCTCCTGCTGGATCTGCTTGAGGTGGTCGGGGCCCCGGAAGGACTCGGCGTAGATCTTGTAGACGTCCTCCGTGCCGGAGGGCCGTGCGGCGAACCAGCCGGACTCGGTGCTGACCTTCAGACCGCCGATCGGGGCGCCGTTGCCGGGCGCGGTGGTCAGCGTCGCGGTGATCGGCTCGCCGGCCAGTTCGGTGGCGTCGACCTGCTCCGGGGAGAGCTTGCCGAGCACGGCCTTCTGCTCCCGGGTGGCCGGGGCGTCGATCCGGGCGTACGCGGGCGCGCCGAACCGCTCGGCCAGCTCCGCCCAGTGCTCGCTCGGGCTGCGCCCGGTGGTGGCCAGGATCTCCGAGGCGAGCAGGCAGAGCAGGATGCCGTCCTTGTCGGTGGTCCAGGTGGAGCCGTCGCGGCGCAGGAACGACGCCCCGGCGCTCTCCTCACCGCCGAAGCCGACCGCGCCGTCGAGCAGGCCGGGCACGAACCACTTGAAGCCGACCGGCACCTCCAGCAGCGGCCGGCCGAGGTCGGCGGCCACCCGGTCGATCATCGAGGAGGAGACGAGGGTCTTGCCCACCGCGGCGGCCGGACCCCAGTTGGCGCGGGTCCGGAACAGGTGCCCGATCGCCACCGCCAGGAAGTGGTTGGGATTCATCAGGCCGGCGTCCGGCGTGACGATGCCGTGCCGGTCCGCGTCGGCGTCGTTGCCCGTGGAGATCTGGTAGTCGGCCCGCGCGGCGATCAGCGACGCCATCGCGTTCGGCGACGAGCAGTCCATCCGGATCTTGCCGTCGCCGTCCAGCGTCATGAACCGCCAGGTCGGGTCGACAGTCGGGTTGACCACCGTCAGGTCCAGGCGGTGCCGTTCGGCGATCTCGCCCCAGTACGCCACGCTCGCCCCGCCCAGCGGGTCCGCGCCGATCCGGATCCCGGCGTCGCGGATGGCGTCGATGTCGATCGCCGCCGGCAGGTCGTCGACGTAGTGGGCGAGGAAGTCGTACTCCCCTGTGGTGTCGGCGGCGCGGGCCCGCGCGTACGTGATCCGGCGGACCTCCTTGAGCCCGGCGGCGAGGATCGCGTTGGCCCGGTCCTGGATCCACCGGGTCACGTCGGTGTCGGCCGGCCCGCCGTTTGTCGGGTTGTACTTGAAGCCGCCGTCGTCCGGCGGGTTGTGCGACGGGGTGATGACGATGCCGTCGGCGAGCCCGCTGGTGCGCCCCCGGTTGTGGGTGAGGATCGCGTGCGACAGCGCCGGGGTCGGCGTGTAGCCGTCGCGGCTGTCGACCAGCACGGTGACCCCGTTGGCGGCGAGGACCTCCAGGGCGTCCACGGCGGCCGGCGCGGAGAGCGCGTGGGTGTCCCGGGCGAGGAACAGCGGCCCGTCGAGGCCCTGCTCCCGTCGGTAGTCGCAGAGCGCCTGGGTGACCGCCAGGATGTGGTCGGAGTTGAACGCGTTGCGCAGGCTGGAACCCCGGTGGCCGGAGGTGCCGAAGGAGACCTGCTGCGCCGGGTCCGCTGGGTCCGGATGGTCGGCGTAGTAGGCGGTCACCAGGCACGGCACGTCGACCAGGTCGGCGGGCTCGGCGGGCTGGCCGGCACGGGGATGGGTCACGGGGGTTCTACCTTCCTGCTGGTGCGACGGTCACGGCTCGACCCGCTGGCCCTTGCCGATGACGACGATGCCGTTGTCGGAGACGGTGTAGCGCTGCCGGTCCTTCTCCAGGTCGACGCCGATCTCGGCGCCCTCCGGGACGAACACGTTCTTGTCCAGGATGGCCCGCCGGACCACCGCGTGTCGGCCGATCTCCACACCCTCCATGAGCACCGAGCCCTCGACGTGCGCCCAGGAGTGCACCCGCACCTTCGGCGAGACGATCGAGTTCTCCACGAGTGAGCCGGAGATCACCACCCCGGGAGAGACCATCGAGCCGACCGCGCGGCCGACCCGCTCACCCCACTGGTGGACGAACTTCGCCGGCGGCCACGGCGGCTGCTCGGTGTAGATCGGCCACTCGAAGTTGTAGAGGTTGAACACGGGGTGCACGTTGATCAGATCCATGTGCGCGTCGTAGAACGAGTCGAGCGTCCCCACGTCGCGCCAGTAGCCGCGGTCACGGTCGGTGCTGCCCGGCACCTCGTTGTCGCGGAAGTCGTAGACGTTCGCCTCGCCGCGCTCCACGAGCATCGGGATGATGCTGCCACCCATGTCGTGCTTGCTGGTCTTGTCCTCCGCGTCGCGTTCGACCGCCTCGCACAGCGCGCGGGTGGTGAAGACGTAGTTGCCCATCGAGGCGTAGATCTCGTCCGGCGCGTCGGGCAGGCCGACCGCGTCGGTGGGCTTCTCGCGGAACGCCCGGATCTTCCGGCCGTCCTCGCCGACCTCGATGACACCGAACTGGTCGGCCATCGACAGCGGCTGGCGGATGCCGGCGACGGTCACCGCCGCGCCGGAGGCGATGTGGTCCTCCACCATCTGCCGGGGGTCCATCCGGTAGATGTGGTCGGCGCCGAAGACGATCACGTAGTCGGGCTGCTCGTCGTTGATCAGGTTGAAGCTCTGGTAGATGGCGTCGGCCGAGCCGGCGAACCACCAAGGGCCACGACGTTGCTGCGCGGGCACCGGGGTGACGTAGTTGCCGAGCAGCGTGGACATCCGCCAGGTCTTGGTGATGTGTCGGTCGAGGGAGTGGGACTTGTACTGGGTCAGCACGACGATCTTGAGATAGCCGGCGTTGGCCAGGTTGGAGAGGACGAAGTCGACCATGCGGTACATCCCGCCGAACGGGACGGCCGGCTTGGCCCGGTCCGTGGTGAGTGGCATCAGGCGCTTGCCCTCCCCACCCGCCAGGACGATCGCGAGCACCTTGGCAGCCATGCCCCGACGCTATCCACCCTCGTCGGACTTCACCACTCGTACGGGCACGTTTCTGCACTAGGGTGCGGGGTCATGACGGAACCCACCCCGCTGCGCGTCGACCTGCTCACCCGCGAGTACCCGCCGGAGGTCTACGGCGGCGCGGGCGTGCACGTCGAGTACCTGGCCCGGGAGTTGCGCCACCTCACCGACGTACGCGTGCACTGCTTCGGCCTGCCGCGCACCGAGCCGGGCGTCACGGCGTACGCCGATCCGCCCGGCCTGACCGGCGCGAACGCCGCGCTGCGCACGATGGGCGTGGATCTGGAGATGGCCGCCGGGACGGCGGGCGCCGACGTGGTGCACAGCCACACCTGGTACGCGAACCTGGCCGGGCACACCGCGAAACTGCTGCACGGCGTGCCGCACGTGATGACCGCGCACAGCCTGGAGCCGCTGCGGCCGTGGAAGGCCGAGCAGCTCGGCGGCGGCTACGCGCTCTCGTCCTGGATCGAGCGCACCGCGATGGAGGCCGCCGACGCGGTGATCGCGGTCAGCGCGGGGATGCGCGCCGACGTCCTGACCGCGTACCCGCGGATCGACCCGGACCGGGTCCGGGTGGTCTACAACGGCATCGACACCGTCCAGTACGCACCGGACCCCGGCACCGACGTGCTCGACCGGCTCGGCATCGACCCGGCCCGCCCGAGCGTCGTCTACGTGGGAAGGATCACTCGGCAGAAGGGCCTGCCGTATCTGCTGCGCGCCGCCCGGGAACTGCCGGCGGACACGCAGCTGGTGCTGCTCGCCGGCGCGCCGGACACGGCCGAGATCGCCGCCGAGGTCGAGGAGCTGGTGGCCGAGCTGCGGGCCAACCGTTCCGGCGTGGTCTGGGTGGCCGAGATGCTGCCCAAGCCCGAGGTGATCCAGGTGCTCACCCACGCCACCGTCTTCGCCTGCCCGTCCATCTACGAGCCGATGGGCATCGTGAACCTGGAGGCGATGGCGTGCGAGACGGCCGTGGTGGCGACCGCCACCGGCGGCATCCCCGAGGTCGTGGCCGACGGCGAGACGGGCCTGCTGGTGCCGATCGAGCAGGTCACCGACGGGTCCGGGACGCCGTTGGAGCCGGAGAAGTTCGTTGCCGACCTGGCGGCGGCGATCAATACGCTGCTCGCCGACCCGGCGCGCACCGCCCGGTTCGGTCGGGCCGGCCGGCGGCGCGCCGTGGAGCACTTCTCCTGGGACGCCGTCGCCCGGCAGACCCTTGACGTGTACCGCTCGGTCGGCGCGGCCTGAGGAAGACCGACGACATGCGGTACGACGAACTCGAAGCGGTGATCCTCCAGTTGGTCGTCGCGGCTGGTGAGGACGAGCTGGGCGCCTTCGGCCTCAGATCGCCGTTCCCGGCGGCGACTTGAGCAATGGCGTCGCCTCGGCGCAATGACCGCCACGCCCGTCGCGGAGCGCGCTGGCGGCGATGCGGATGAGGTCGATGTTGACCCCCGCGGCGCCACTCGGATCATGCACCTTCAGCTTCACGTCGAGGCTCACCGCTGTCTCACCCCAACCCTGCGCCTCGAGGTTGAGGTGGGCGACCTTCTGCGACGCGAGATGCGGCAGGTACCCGAGCGGGGCCATCTCAACGCTGTCAGCGCCCGACAGGGCGTTGAGCTTGGACTGCTTCTTGGTGTCGGGGTTGTCGACCAGGTTGCGGAAGTCCTCGGTGCCGCCGAGGTTGACCTGGTAGGAGCTGACCAGGGTGAGGCCCCGCTCCTGAAGCAACCGCAGCAGCGCGTTGTGCAGCACCGAGGTGCCGAACTGGCTGGCGAGGTCGTCGCCGAGCAGCGGCAGACCGGCCGCCTCGAACCTCTCCATCCAACGGGGATCGCGGGCGACCGGGTCGGAGGTGGTGTTGATGAAGGCGACACCCGCCGTGTGAGCTGCCTCCGCGTACGCCTGGGCGGTCTCCATCCGGCCACTGGGCGCCGAGTAGAGCAGCACTTCCGCGCCCGCCAGCGCCGCCGCCACCCGCGGCACCTCGGTCGCGTCGACGAGGCCCTTCGTGACGGGAACACCCGCTCTGGGCAGGTCGCAGTTCAGCCGAGGGAAGTTGTTGGGCGGCAGGAAGATCGCCTCGGTCACGTCCCGGCCGATCTTCTCCTTGGACGTGGCGAAGGCCGCGACGACGTCGATATCCCCCACCCCGAGCCCGTCGATCGTCGGCCGGCGGATCCCGACCAGACTGCCGCTCTCGCGGTGAAGAGCGATCCCCTGCAGCAACGCGGACGTGTTGTTGCCGACGCCGACAACCGCGACCTTCACCCGTTCGATCATGGCCGGAGGCTACGCCACCTCCGCGCGTTTCGACGGGGTGGTGATCCGCTCCGACGGGACCACCACGGCGTCCCGGAAAGTGTCGTACAGGTGTTCTAGTCTCCGACTGTGATCGATGCGTTGGAGCAGGCCGAGGCCGCCGTGGCGGCCTGCTTCGACACGGCCGCCTGGGCTGCCAACGAGCGCCATCTCGTGGCGGCGCTGGACGCGACGCACCGCCTTGAGCAACGCCTGGCCGCGGTCAAGTTGACCCTCGTGCGCCAGCTGGACGGTCGAGGCACCGCGACCGCACAAGGCGCATCCTCGACGGCCGTGTGGCTGCGGGACCGGTTACGCCTCGGCGTCGGTGCCGCCCGGCGGCTGGTCGAGCTGGCGGCGACCCTCGACACCCTCCCGCCCGGGGTGCGCGACGCGTTGACCGGCGGGTCGGTCGACGTGCAACAGGTCCGGGTCATCGCCGAGACGGTCGAGACCGTTCACGCCACGGCCGGCGCGGAGGCTGCCGACAAGGCCATCGGCGTCCTCGTCGAGTGGGCGAAGCAGTTCGACGCCGCCCTGTTGCGCAAGCTCGGCACCCGCATCCTCGACCACGTCGCCCCGGAGGTCGCCGACGCCGCCGCCGAGGCGGCGCTGCGGGCGCAGGAGTCACGGGCCGCCCGCGACCGGCACGTCACCGTGAGCGAGCAGCCCGACGGTCGGCTGCGCCTCACCGGCATTCTCGATGTCGAGGCCGCGGCCCTGCTGCGCGCCGCCATCGACCCGCTGAGCGCGCCCGGCGGCCCCGACGACACCCGCACGGCCGGGCAACGCCGCCACGACGCCGTCGCCGACGTGTGCCGGCTCGCCCTGCGCACCGATGAGCTACCAGAGCACGGCGGCGACCTCGCCCAACTCGTCATCACCACCGGCTACGACGAGCTGACCCGGCAGTTGGGCATCGGCACCCTCGACGCCGGCCTACACCTCACACCCCAGGCCGTACGCCGCCTCGCCTGCGACGCCGCCATCATCCCCGCCGTCCTCGGCAGCACCGGCCAACCACTCGACGTCGGCCGACAACGCCGCCTCATCACCGGCCCACTCCGACGCGCACTCGTGCTCCGTGACCGCGGCTGCGCCTTCCCCGGCTGCGACCGCCCACCCCGCTGGTGCGACGGCCACCACATCCGGCACTGGGCCGACGGCGGCGACACCAGCCTCGACAACGCGGTGCTGCTCTGCGGCCACCACCACCGACACGTTCACCGCGGTGACTGGGTCGTCCGGCTCGGCGGCGACGGCCACCCCGAGTTCGTGCCACCCGCCTGGCTCGACCCCGAACAACTCCCCCGCCGCAACCACTACCACCGACGCAACTAACCAACAGCTCACCGTCAGCGCGTCAGGCGACGCCGAGCGTGGCGGCGAGCTGGGCCAGGCCGGTGGGCGCATCGGCGGACCGCCACACGACGGCGACCAGCTTCCGCACCGCCGGCCGGTCGTGCACCTCACCGTGCGCGGTGCGTTCCGCGTCGAGCAGCGCTCGGCCGGCCCGGAGCATGTCGCCACCCCGGATGTACGCGCGCGCCGCATCGAGCAGGTACGCGGCCCGGTGCTCGGGTGACAGCCACCGCCACCCGTCGGTGGCGAGCAGCCGCTCATGCCAAACCGTCGCCACCGCGACATCTCCGAGCGCCGCCTCGACGACCACCCGGGCTGCCTCCACCGCCGCCGACCCGAAGTCAGTACACCCAGCGGAGCCACCACCGCGGTCGACGGTGCGGGCCAGCTCTGCGGCCCGGTCGAGGGACTGATGGGCGTTGCGCGCTCCTCCCCCGCGCGCGGCGGCGAGGGCGGCCTGGATCAACAACGTCCCGCGCAGCGATGCGGCATCCGGGGAATTGGCACTGGACGTCTCGATCCCGTGCGCGGCACGGAGTGCGATGTCCGCGGCCGAGCGCCGACGCCCCCGGGACCGCAGGGCCTGACTCAACGGCACGGTGGCGACACCGGAGAGCCGGGAATCGTTGGTGGCGACGGCGACGGCGATCCCACGGTCGGCCACCAGCCACGCCAGCTCTCCCTGGTCGACCTTCACCAGCGCCAGGGCGATGAGCGCGTACACCGACACCAGCAGTGTGTCGCCCTCCCCGCCGGCGCGGGCGGCCTGCGCCGCACGCGCGGCGTCGAGCAGGCTGGGTAGCAGGGCGAGGAGCGCCGGGTACCGGGCATGCCGGTAGCTCTGGTCGGCGTGGTCCAGACGGGCTCGCAGCTCCTTGGCGGGGGGCGTCCGGGTCGAGCCCGGCAGGTGGTACCGGGCCAACGCCGCCCGGACCCCGTCCATCCCGGCCGCGACGGGCTGCGGCCGGGATGAGCGGGTGGCCAGCAGGACCTCCACGTCGATGCGGAGCGTCTCGGCGATCTCCCGGAGGTTGGACACCCGCTCCAACCGGCGTACCCCACGCTCGACCTTGTCCACCCAACTCTTCGACTTGCCGAGACGGTCGGCGAACTGCTGCTGCGTCATGTTGCGCCGCACCCGCCACTGGGCGACCCGGCGACCCACCGGCAGCTCGTTCACCGCGGGCCCGTCGCGCTCACCGCACGATCCCCACCACGAACAACAGGAGTACGACCACCGCGATCACGAGTCCGTAGGTGTACTGCCGCCGGGTGACCGGCACCCGCGCTGACCGCGGCGGACAGGGCACCCGATCTCCGTCCGGCTGCGGAGGCCGCGCACCGGGAACGGGATGCGCGGGCGGCAGCGGCCCATCCGACAAACGCTCGTCCAACTGTGCCTCCTCAGGGTCGACGAAAGGGGCGGGTCGATGCGGGTCAGGGGCGGGACGGCACGGGGGAACCACCCCGCCCCTGGCTGGAGGCACTCCGCTGCTGACGAGAGAACCTTCAACGGCCAACTTAGAGTGCAGTGAGTACAGAGTCAACACAGGATGCACAGAGTGTCATGTTCGGTGGCATGCTCAGAGGGCTGACGAGAGGTGGCCCTGCCATGCCCAGACAACCCGTGTACGAGCAGGTCATCGATGACGTGATCCGCTCGATCCAGTCCGGCACGCTACAGCCGGGAGACAAGCTGCCGTCGATCGCGGAACTCTGCGAGCAGTACCGGGCCAGCGCGACACCGATCAGACTGGCACTGCGGATCTTGGATGAGCGGGGCTGGATCGAGGTGCACCAAGGCAAGGGCTCGTTCGTGGCACCCAACCCGCCCGCCTGAGCCTGGGGACATACCCCGACTTCGTTGATCGTTGTCAGGTGAGCAGTTCGACACGCCGAGCGCGGTGCTGCTGAGGTGCCACGGATCGTCGCCGCTCGCCTGAAACCGCAGGCTCCTCGTGAAGATCCGCGCAACTTCGGGGAAACTGCTGCGTCGGCGCGCGTTGAGGCAGCAGTTTCCCCGAAAGTGCGCGGATCTTCGCCCGCGCCGGGACAGCCCGCGCCGGGACGGGACGCGGCGGTCAGTCGGCCGGCGTGATCAGCGTCAGGGTTGGGAAGTACGTGCGGTAGCGCGCCCCATCCCGGGTCAGTAGGTGGTGTCGGCAGACGGCCGCGTGCGCGCCGATGTAGAAATCGGCTACCGGGGACCGCTTCGTGCCACCCAGTTTGCGGTACCGCGCGTAGGCCTTGCCGGCGAGGAAGCCGGCCAGGTAGGGCAACTCCTCGCGCAGGAAGTCCCCTGCCGGCAATGCCTCGTCCAACTCCTCGATGCGGGCGAAACGGACCGACACCTCGGCGTACACGATGGGGTTGATCACCAGGTTGCCCGCGTCGCGGGCCTCGGCGAGGGCGGCGCCGGACCACTCCGCCCACTTGGCGTCGTCGGTCAGGATGTCCAGCAGCAGATTGGTGTCGACCAGGGTCGTCACCGCGTCGGATGCACGCGACGGCACCGCGCGGAGCCGTTCAATCGCCACGCAGCAACTCCATCAACTCTTCGGTGGACATGTGCTCGGTCTCCTTGGCGCTGCCCCGACCGCGCATGTGGCGGACGAGGCGCTGCCCCCGGGTGTCGGAGCCGTGTACGCGCACGATGCGCAGGGCCCCGCCCTCCTCCACCACGTCGACCTCGTCGCCCTCGTGCAGGTTGTAACGGGCTCGCAGCGCGGCCGGGATGGTCACCTGGCCCTTGCTGTTCAACCGCATGCTCTGTACCTCCGTCACGTAATACCAACGATACGTGACACGTGTCGTTACGCGGCGCGTCAGATGGACCGCGCAGGGGACTGAGCGGGGTGCTTGGCCGCGCGCGAACGGATCTCGCGCAGTAGGTTGGCGGGGTGACTGGACGGTTCCCGATCGAAGACGTCTCCCCCGTCGTCTCGTGCGGGCGGTACCCGGCCAAGGCGGTGGTCGACGAACCGGTTCCGGTGTCGGCGCGCGCCTACCGGGAGGGGCACGACGCGCTGGGCTGCAACGTGGTGTGGGCCGGCCCGGACGGCGTGCAGCGGCCGTTCACCCGGATGCGCCCCGGCGAGCCCGGCCAGGACCGTTGGCACGCCACCATCGCGCCGGACGCGGTCGGCGAGTGGACCTTCGCCGTCGAGGCGTTCCAGGATCCGTACCTGACCTGGCAGAACGCGGTGACCAAGAAGATCGCCGCCGGGCAGGGTCCGGAGGACCTGGCCAACGACCTGGCCGAGGGCACGCGGGTGCTCGCCGCCGCCCGGGACCTCGTTCCGGCGGGCGAGCGGCGTCGGGTCGCCGACGCCCTCACCGCGCTCGCGGACACCGACCTGACCCTGCCGCAGCGCGTCGGTCCGGCGTTGGCCCTGGCCGACCTGCTCTGGGAGCACCCGGTGCGGGAGCTGGTGACAGTCGGTGACACGTACTCGATCTGGGTTGACCGCAAGCGGGCGCTCTTCTCCGCCTGGTACGAGTTCTTCCCGCGCTCCGAAGGAGCGGCGGGCGGGCGCTCCGGCACCTTCGCCACCGCCACCGAGCGGCTGCCGGGTGTGGCGGCGATGGGCTTCGACGTGCTCTACCTGCCACCGATCCACCCGATCGGCCGGGTCAACCGCAAGGGCCGCAACAACGCGCTCACCGCCGGGCCGGACGACGTGGGCTCGCCGTGGGCGATCGGCGCCGCCGAGGGCGGCCACGACACGATCCACCCCGACCTGGGTACGCCGGCGGACTTCCGCGCCTTCATCCAGGCGGCCGCGGCCCAGGGCCTGGAAGTGGCGATGGACCTGGCGTTGCAGTGCGCGCCGGACCATCCGTGGGTCACCGAGCACCCGGAGTGGTTCACCACCCGGGCCGACGGCAGCATCGCGTACGCGGAGAACCCGCCGAAGAAGTACCAGGACATCTACCCGGTCAACTTCGACAACGACCCCGAGGGCATCCGGGCCGAGGTGCTGCGGGTGGTGCTGCACTGGGTGGGCGAGGGCATCCGGATCTTCCGGGTGGACAACCCGCACACCAAGCCGTTCGACTTCTGGCACTGGCTGATCGCCGAGGTCAAGAAAGTCGACCCGGACGTGCTGTTCCTCGCCGAGGCGTTCACCCGGCCGGCCATCATGCACGGGCTCGGCAAGATCGGCTTCACGCAGTCGTACACCTATTTCACCTGGCGCACGACGGCCGCGCAGATGCGGGAGTACTGCGAGGAGCTGGTCGAGTCGGCCGACCACATGCGGCCGAACTTCTGGCCGAACACCCCGGACATCCTGCACTCCTCGTTGCAGCACGGCGGCCCGCCCATGTTCAAGATCCGGGCGGTGCTGGCCGCGCTACTCTCCCCCTCCTGGGGCCTGTACGCGGGCTACGAGCTGTTCGAGCACGTGGCCCGGCCCGGCGCCGAGGAGTACCTGGACAACGAGAAGTACGAGCTGCGCCCCCGGGACTGGGCCGGCGCCGAGGCGCAGGGCCGCTCGCTGGCGCCGTTCCTGGCCACCCTCAACCGGGTACGCCGGGACAACCCGGCCCTGCACCAGCTGCGCAACCTGCGCTTCCACGAGATCGACAACCCGGCGCTGCTGTGTTGGTCGAAACACGACCCGGACACCGGCAACACCGTCATCGTGATCTGCTCGTTCGACTCGCGCGAGGTGCAGTGGGGCAACACCACGCTGGACATGCCGGCGCTGGGCTTCGACTGGCACGAACGCTTCACCGTGTACGACGAGCTGACCGGCACCAGCTACGACTGGGGTCAGCGCAACGCGGTGCGGCTCGACCCGTACCTGCAACCGGCGCACGTGCTGACCGTGCGCCGGCCGACCCCGCCCGCCGCGCCGCAGCCAGCGGGCGCCGAGCCGGCGGACCTCACCGTCGCCGAGGTGCCGGACGACCTCTCGGGCGGCACCGCCCCGACCGGGCCCGCACCGGCAGCCTCCCGCCCGTCCGCCTCCGCACCGACCGACGCCGCCCCGAAGGACGACCGATGGACCAGCTGATCACCGGCGTGACGCACGACCCGCACGCGCTGCTCGGCGCGCACCCCGCCGACGGGTGGACGACGATCCGCACGATGCGCCGGGGCGCGGGCGACGTGCTGCTGCTCGTCGGCGACGAGCGGCACCCGATGAAGCGGGTACACGACGTGGGCGTCTTCGAGACCCACATCGAGGGCACCGTGCTCGACTACCGGGTGGAGGTCGACGGCACCGCGCACGACGACCCGTACCGCTACCCGCCCACGCTTGGCGAGCTGGACCTGCACCTGATCGGCGAGGGCCGGCACGAGCGACTGTGGGACGCGCTCGGCGCCCGGGTCTTCGACGAGGGCGTGGCGTTCAGCGTGTGGGCGCCGAGCGCGCGCGGGGTGCGGGTGGTCGGGGACTTCACCGGCTGGGGGCCGGACGACGGCTGGCCGATGCGCTCGCTCGGCTCCAGCGGCGTGTGGGAGCTGTTCGTGCCCAACGCCCGCGTCGGCGCCCGCTACAAGTACCGGGTGCTCGGCGCCGACGGGCAGTGGCGGGACAAGGCCGACCCCATGGCCGCGTACGCGGAGGTGCCACCGGCCACCGCGTCGGTGGTGCACCACTCGACGTACCGGTGGAACGACGAGGACTGGCTGGCTCGGCGGGCCGGGCGGCAGCCGCACCAGGAACCGATGAGCGTCTACGAGGTACACCTCGGCTCGTGGCGGCCCGGCCTGGGCTACCGCGAGCTGGCCGACCAGCTCACCGCGTACGTCACCGAGCTGGGCTTCACGCACGTGGAGTTCCTGCCCGTCATGGAGCACCCGTTCGGCGGTTCCTGGGGCTACCAGGTGACCGGCTACTACGCGCCGACGTCCCGGTTCGGCGACCCGGACGACTTCCGCTACCTGGTGGACCGGCTGCACGCCGCCGGCATCGGGGTGATCCTCGACTGGGTGCCCGCGCACTTCCCCAAGGACGAGTGGGCCCTCGCCCGCTTCGACGGCACCCCGCTCTACGAGCACGCCGACCCGCGGCGCGGCGAACACCCCGACTGGGGTACGTACGTGTTCGACTTCGGCCGCAGCGAGGTGCGCAACTTCCTGGTCGCCAACGCGCTCTACTGGTGCGACCAGTTCCACGTCGACGGGCTGCGGGTCGACGCGGTCGCCTCGATGCTCTACCTGGACTATTCCCGTGAGCACGGGCAGTGGGCTCCCAACAGGTACGGCGGCCGGGAGAACCTGGAGGCCATCGCGTTCCTGCAGGAGGTCAACGCGACCGTCTACAAGCACCACGCCGGGGTCGTGATGATCGCCGAGGAGTCCACCGCCTGGCCGGGCGTCACCCGCCCCACCGCCGACGGCGGGCTGGGCTTCGGCTTCAAGTGGAACATGGGCTGGATGCACGACACCCTGCTCTACACCTCGAAGGACCCGATCTACCGCCAGCACCACCACCATCAGCTCACCTTCTCCCTGGCGTACGCCTGGAGCGAGAACTACGTGCTGCCGATCAGCCACGACGAGGTCGTGCACGGCAAGGGCTCCCTGGCCGGCAAGATGCCCGGCGACACCTGGCAACGGCTGGCGAACGTACGGGCGCTGCTCGCGTACATGTGGGCGCACCCGGGCAAGCAGTTGCTGTTCATGGGCTCCGAACTGGCCGACGACCGGGAGTGGAGTGAGGAGCGCGGCCTCGACTGGTACCTGCTGCACGACCCGGCCCGCGCCGGCGTGCAGCGGCTCGTCGGTGACCTGAACCGGGTCTACCGGGACACCCCGGCGCTCTGGGCACAGGACACCGAGCCCGCCGGGTTCCGCTGGATCGCCGGTGACGACGTCGCCAACAACACCGTGTCGTTCGTCCGGATCGCCCCGGACGGCTCGACCCTGGTCTGCGTGGCGAACTTCTCCGCCCAGCCGCTGCACGACTACCGGATCGGCCTGCCGGCCGGCGGGACGTGGGCCGAGGTGCTCAACACCGACGCCCACCACTACGGCGGATCCGGGGTCGGCAACCTGGGCGAGGTACGCGCCGAGGACGTCCCGTGGCACGGGATGGTCGCGTCGGCGGCCCTCCAGGTCCCGCCGCTGGGCGCCGTCTGGCTCCGCCAGGGCTGATCACGCCGCGACGCCGCGGCCGCGACGCGGAGTGATGTCGGTCGCGCTCAGACCAGGTCGGCGTCGCGCAGCAGTTGCCACAGGCCGGCGCCGTCCGGGGCGGACAGCCACTTCTGCCCCGCCGGCCCCGACGACGCCCGGCCGGCCGGGGCGGGCAGGCTACCGGCCAGCACCGACTGTGTCGGGGAGAGCCGGCGGATGGCCACACCGGCGACGTTCTCCGGGTGGGCGGCGGCGAACTCCCGGTAGATCTCCTGGTCGTGCTGGCCGTCGTCGCCGACCAGCAGCCACCGCACGTGGGGGAACTCCTTGGCGAGCCGGGCCAGGGTGACCCGCTTGTGCTCCCGGCCGCTGCGGAACCAGCGGTCGGCGGTCGGCCCCCAGTCGGTGAGCAGCAGCGGCCCGGCCGGGTAGAGGTGCCGGGACAGGAACCGGGTAAGCGTCGGCGCGACGTTCCACGCGCCGGTGGAGAGGTAGAAGACCGGCGAGCCGGGGTGCGCGGTGACCAGCCGCTCGTACAGCACGGCCATGCCGGGCACGGCGGCGCGGGCGTGCTCGTCGAGCACGAACGTGTTCCACGCGGCGAGCAGCGGCCGGGGCAGCGCGGTCACCATCACCGTGTCGTCGATGTCGGAGAGGATGCCGAACGTGACGTTCGGGTCGAGGATGCGTACCGGCGCGTCGACCGGATCGGCGTCCGGGACGCTGAGCCGGACGGTGCCCCACCCGGGCGGCAGGTCGGCCTCGACGAGCGTGTCGACGAAGCCGCTGCGGTCGGCACGCGCCTCGTGCCGTACCCCGCCGGCCTCGATCGTCACCGTGACGTGCTTCGCGGGCAGGGTGGTGAAGCTGCGCCAGCCGCGGACCTTGTCCAGACGGCCCCGCTGGCGGGTGTCCGGTCGGCCCAGCAGCACCCTGCACATCACCCGCACCCAGCCCGGGGAGCCGTAGCCGGTGTACGCGATGATGTTGACCCGCCAGCCGGTGCGGCGCAGACGGCGCTCCACGAGCTGGTGAACGGCGTCCTCGATCCGCGCTGCCCGGTGCAGGTTGGGAACGGCCAGCTGGCCGGCGGGAGTGGGTGGCACGCGCCAACCCTGCCACACGACGACACCCACGGCCACGTGAGCGGACCCCGACTGCGCGGAAGCTCCCCGGCCCGCGCGCCGGCCGTGAAACACTCCGGTCGGGACGACGACGGGGGCGTTGGTCGTGTCGCATCCAGAACAGCACCGTGGGCGGTGGCGCCCACGACCCGACCGGCCGGCGCTCGTGGCGCTGCTGCTCGGGCTGGCCGGCGTCGTCTACCGGCTGGTCCTGACGCTGTACACGGTGCCGGTGTCGAACAGCGACGAGGCCACCTTCGGCCTGGCCGCGCTGCACATCGGGCAGGGCCGGGAACGGCCGGTCTTCCTGTACGGCCAGCACTACATGGGGATGCTGGAGTCCTACCTGGCGGCGCCGCTGGTGGCGGTGGCCGGGCCGAGCTGGCCGGTGCTGCGGCTGCCGATGCTCGCGCTGTACGCGGTGTTCCTGTATCTGATCCACCGGTTGACCCGCCGGATCTGCACGCCCTGGTTCGCCACAGTCGTCGTCGGCCTGCTCGCGCTCGGGGGCGAGCGGGTGGTGCGCGACCAGCTCACCGTGGTCGGGGGGCGGCCGGAGGTGAAGCCCGCGGTGCTGCTGATGCTGCTGATCACGGTGGGGCTGGCGGCCGGCACCGTGCGCCGTCGGCGGCTCGCCGTGGCGCTGTTCGGGCTGCTGGTCGGGTTGGCCGCCTGGTCGGACTGGCTGATCCTGCCGTACCTGGCGGTGGCCGGGCTGGCCCTGGTGTGGGCGCTGCGGCGGGAACTCCTCGGCTGGTCCGGCCTGCTGCTGGTGGCCGGCGTCGTGGTCGGGATCGCGCCGATGATCGTCGACAACCTGCGTGCCGGCCCGGGTGAGGACTCGCTGTCGGTGTTCCGGGAGGTCAGCACCAAGGCGGGGCCGCAACCGCCGTGGTCCGAACGGATCTCCGGTGGCCTGCTGCAGGGGATACCGCTGGCGCACGGGCTCTGCCCGGTGGACGGCTGCGGGCGCTGGCAGCAGTGGTTCGGTCTGCTCTACCCGCTGCTGCTGGTGGCCGGCGCGGTGCTCGCCGTGCTCGCGTACCGCCGGGCCGCCGGGGAGCCGCGCGGGGACCGGGTCGGGCCGGTCGTGCAGCTTGCGCTGGTCGCGGGCGCCGCGTTGACCCTGCTGTCGTACGTGCGCAGCCCGCTCGCCGCGACGAGCCCGCTGGACAACGCCCGCTACCTGTCGGTGCTGCAACTGTCGCTGCCGGCGGTGCTCTGGCCGCTGTGGGTGCTGGCCCTGACCTGGTGGCGGGGCACGACCAGTGTGCTCGGTCGGCTCGCCGGAGCGCTGGCCACCGCCGTGCTGGTCGCGCTGACCGTGACCATGTTGGTGATCACCGTGCTGTTCGCGTCGACAGGCACCGCCGCGTCGCGGACCGAGGAGCGCGCCGTCCGGGAGCTGGCCGCCGCGCTGCGCGCCGACGGCCCGCACGAGGTGTACGGGGACTACTGGACCTGCAACCGGCTGATCTTCAACACCGACGAGACGGTGATCTGCGGCGTGCTCGACGGCGACCTGTCCCCCGGGCAGAACCGCTACCTGGCGTACTGGCGGCAGGTGGGCCGCGCCGAGCGACCGGGCTACGTGGTGGAGGTCGACTCGCCGATGGACCGGCGGCTGCGCCGGCTGCTCGCCGGCCGGGACGACGCCACACCGGTACGGGAGGTCGGCGGCTATCGCGTGTACCACCCCGACACACCGGTGCGGCCCTGGCGGTAGCGGCGGGTCGTACGCTGGCCGGGCCGCCGCCGTCGCACCCGTCGAGGAGTCCCATGCTCATCCTGCTGCCGCCCTCGGAGGGGAAGGCCGACGCCGGCACCGGACGGCGGTTCAGCCCCGACCGGGTCTCGCTGCCGGAGCTGAACCCCGCCCGGGAACGGGTGCTCGACGCGCTGGTGGCGCTCTGCGCCGGGCCGGACGAGGAGGCGGCACGGGTCGCGCTCGGGCTCAGCGAGGGCCAGCGCGACGAGCTGCGCCGCAACGCCCGGCTGCGCGCGGCGGCCACCGCGCCGGCCGAGCGGCTCTACACCGGGGTGCTCTACGAGGCGCTGGGGCTGGCCTCGTTGCCGGCCCCGGCACAGCGGGCGGCACGCCGGTCGATCCTGATCACCTCGGGGCTGTGGGGGGCGGTACGCCTGGCCGACCGGATCCCGCCGTACCGCTGCCCGATCGGCGCACGCCTGCCCGGCGTCGGGGCGCTGTCCGCGTACTGGCGCGGGGAGCTGGCGGCGGCGCTGGACGGCGCGGCCGGTCGCGGCCCGGTGCTGGACCTGCGCTCCGGCGCGTACGCGGCCACCTGGACGCCGCGCGGGGAGCTGGCCGAGCGAACGGTGACCGTGCGGGTGCTGCACGAGCGTGAGGTCGACGGGGTGCCGGTCCGCTCGGTGGTGAGCCACTTCAACAAGGCCACCAAGGGACGGCTGGTACGCGACCTGCTGCTCGCCGGCGCCCGCCCGCGCACCGCCGCGCACCTCGTCGGCACACTGCGCGAGCTGAAGCACACAGTCGAGGAGCAGGCACCCGCGCCCGGCCGGGTACGACAGGTGGATCTGGTCGTCACCGACCTGTGACGGCGGGCACCCGCAAGATTTGCTCAAGGCTGGGCGCGAGGCATTCCGCAACGGCGTCGCAGGGGCCACGGTAGGGGAACCCAGACTCCGGCAAGGGAGCCTTTCGTTGACCTCGGAACCTGCCCTGCTCGATGCACTCCGCGCCCCCGCGACGCCGCCCCCACTGGACTGGCTGACCCTGGGCGACGCGTTCGAGGCCGCCTGCCTGCTGCGCTGCACGCCGCCGCCGACGGGCGCGCGGCGCGGAACCGACCCGGTGCCCGGGGTGGAGTTCAACCGGGAGGACGCCGCGCAGCGGATGCGCCAGCTACTCAGCCGGCTGGACATCCCGGTGACCCACGAGGCCGCCATCGGTGGTCTGCGCCGCCGCTACGAGCTGCACCGGCTCTGGGTGCCGCGCGAGCACCACGGCGCGTACACCCGGTTGTTGGACGCCGGCTGGCGGCAGGGGCGTCGGGAGCTGCTGGGCGGGCCACTGCCCGGCGCGTCGCCGGCCCGGCGGCGGTGGGTGTCCCGCCTGGCGGCGGCGGCCTGGCGGTCGGCGCTGCTGGCCGGGGGACGGCATGTGCGCCGGCACATCCTCGGCGTCCGGATCACCGACCGGGAGCTGGCCGCGGTGCTGATCCGCGCCGCCGCCGTGCTCGACGTGCCGGCCCGGCTCCGCCCGGGTACCGGCTGTTTCCTGGTCAGCGTCGCCGACGGCCCCGATCGGGCGCGGATCCTGCGCAGCGCGGCCCTGGAGCCGGCACACCGTCCGGCCTGCTGAGCCGACGCCGCTGACGCGCCGGCCGCTTGAACGGGCTTGCGCCCACGCGGCCGACGGCGCACAGTGCAGCGCGTGAGGCGTACCTCGTCCAGTCGGCCCGGCCACCGCCGCGCGGGCCCGGCGGCCCTGTTGACGCTGCTGCTGGCCGTGACCCTGGCCGCCGCCGGCTGCCGGGACACCGCGAACGAGCCGCTGCGGATCCGGATCGCCACCGGCAGCCCCACAGCCGTCTACTACGCCTTCGGTCAGTCCCTGGCGACCATCCTCAACCGGGAAATGCCCGACGTGCGGGCGAACGTGGTGGTCACCGCCGCCTCGGCGGAGAACGTCCGACTGGTCGGCTCCGGCGCCGCCGAGCTGGGCTTCACCCAGGCCGACGTGCTGCCCAGAGCCTCGGCGAAGGACTCGCCGGTCGACGCCATCGCCCGGGTGTACGACGACCAGCTGCACCTGGTCACCACGGGTGGCGGGCCGGTGCGTACCGTCGCCGACCTGCGGGGCCGGCGGGTCTCCGTCGGCGCGCCCGGATCGGGCACCGAGATCACCGCGACCCGGCTGCTGGAGGTGGCGCGGCTCGGCGGCGACCAGGTGCGCCGCGAGCGGCTCGGACTGGACGACTCGGTGGCCGCCCTGCGCGCCGGGCGGATCGACGCGTTCTTCTTCTCCGGCGGGCTGCCGGTACGCGGCATCGAGGAGCTGGCCTGGCGCAGCGCCACCCGGATCGTCGACCTAAGCGCGCTGACCGAGCCGCTGCGCTCCCGCTACGGGCCGGCCTACGTCTCCCGGGACATCCCCCGCTCGGTGTACGGCATGGACCCGGTGACCACGGTGGCCGACCCGAACTACCTGATCGTGCGGGCCAACCTGCCGGAGCGGGTGGTCCGGGAGGTGACCCGGCTGTTGATGGAGCGCCGGGCCGAGCTGGGCGCGGCCCATCCGGCGGCCGGACGGATGAGCCCCCGCTCGGCGATCGTCACCGCCCCGCTGTCGCTGCACCCCGGGGCCGCCCAGTGGTACCGCGCGGCCAAACCCTGAGCACCGCTACGGGACGGGGCACGCGTCGCCGGCGGGTTCGGTGTCCGCGTCCTGCCGGTCGGCGTCGGCCGCGGGCGCCGGGAACCACAGACCGGCGACCAGCCCCCGCGGCTCCCCCGCGCGCATCGTGAGCCGCCCGTCGGAGGCGTCCACGAGCACGGCGACGATGGTCAGGCCGAGCCCGGCGCCGTCGACGTTCTGCGCGTCCGGCGCCCGCCAGAACCGCTCGGTGGCCTGGCCGAGCTGACTCTCGGTCATGCCCGGCCCGGAGTCGCGCACCTCCAGGGCCACCCCGTGGTCGCGGCGGGCCACGCTCACCGTCACCGTTCCGCCGGCTCCGCTGAACTTCACCGCGTTGTCGATCAGCGCGTCGAGCGCCTGGTCGACGGCGGTCGGCACGGTGCGGGCGTACGCCGGGGCGTCGCCGGGGGCCAGCCGCAGCGTGACCGACCGGTGCCGCGCCAGCGGCGTCCACGCGGCCACCCGCAACGCCGCCACCGCCGCCGCGTCGACGGTGACCCGCTCGTTCTCCTCGCGTTCGGCACGGGCCAGGGTGAGCAACGCGTCGAGCACCAGCGCCAGCCGGTCGGTCTCCTCCAGCGCCGACCGATGCTCGGAGCGGCCGTCCGCGTCGGTGAGGCTGGGGCCCAGCTCCTCCACCCGCAGCCGCAGCGCCGTCAGCGGGTTGCGCAGCTGGTGACTGGCGTGCGCCACGAAGGCGCGCTGCCGGTCCATCACGTCGGAGACCACGTCGGCCATGTGGTTGAAGCTGGCCGCGAGCCGGCGCAGCTCCGGCGGGCCGAGGCGATACTGCACCCGGGCGCCCCGGTCGCCCTCGGCGATCTCGTGGGTGACCGCGTCCAGCTCGGTGACCGGGCGCAGCACCCACCCGGCCAGCCCGAACGCGGTGAGCACGCAGGCCAGCACGGCGAGCAGACCCGCCAGCGCGAGCAACAGCCACCAGGCGGCGACGGCCCGACGGATCGGGCCGGCCGGGGTCACGATCACCACCGCGCCGAGGACCTCGCCACCGTCGCTCACCGGCACGGCCACCACCACCGGGTCGGTCGTCCACGGCCACACCGACTGGGGAGCGCTGGCCTGCTGCCCGGACAGCGCGACGTCCAGGGCCGTGGTGGTCGCGGTCGGCTGCCACCGCGGCGAGGCGACCACGATCCCCCGGTCCCGGTCGACGACGGCCGCGCCGATCGCGTACAACTCGTCGTAGCTGCGCAGCTCCGACTCGATCGGGTCCGGGCCGCCGCCGCGCAACGTCGGCCCGGCCAGCGAGGCGAACCGGGTGGCGTCGGCCAGCCGGTCGGCGCGGACCCGTTCGGTCTCACTGCCGGCCAGGGTGGCGGCCAGCGGGGTCTCCAGGGCGATGAGGACGAGCACCATCAGCAGCAGATAGCTGATCACCAGTCGGCGACGCACGGCGGCTCCTCAGACCTCGCGCAGCCGGTAGCCGACCCCGCGTACGGTCTCCACCAGGCGGGCGTCCCCCAGCTTGCCGCGCAGCGACCCCACGTGCACCTCGACGGTGTGCCGGTCGGCCCAGGTGGTGCCCCAGGCGTCGAGCAGGATGCGGTCGCGGGGCACCGCCACCCCGGGCTGGCGGGCCAGCGACAGCAGCACGTCGAACTCCTTGCGGGTCAACGTGACCAGCCGGCCGTCGACCGTCACCGTCCGGGCGGTCACGTCGATGCGCACCGGGCCGGCCTCGATCAGGTGCCGCTCCGGCGCGGCGTTCGCGGCCCGGCGCAGCACCGCCTCGATCCGGGCCTGCAACTCCACCATCGAGAATGGTTTGACCACGTAGTCGTCGGCGCCGAGGCGCAGCCCGAGCACCCGGTCGCGCTCCTCACCCCGCGCGGTCACCGCGATGATGCCGAGCTGACTGCTGCGTCGGCGCAACGCCCGGCACAGGTCGGTGCCGTCCCCGTCGGGCAGGGTCAGGTCGAGCAGGACCAGGTCGCACGGGGCGGCGGAGAGCGCCGCGGCGACGGTGGCCGCGTGCTCGACCTCGTATCCGCGCCGGCCGAGGGCCGAGGAGAGCGCAGCGGCCACCCGGCGGTCGTCCTCCACCAGCAGGATCCGCACCCGTGCCCCCGTCCCTCGCAGCGCCGTCCTGCGAATGGTGGCAGAAGCGGACGGCGAGCGGGAGGCCCGCCCACCGGGGGCGGACGCTCAGAGGCCGAAGACGTCGTCGGCGACGCTGTCCCGGACGCCGTCGGTGAAGCCCCGGAAGCCCGGGTCGTCGTGGCGGGCCGGCACGCTTGTGACGTTCACGCCGCTGGCCTGGGTGACCGCGTCGACCAGGGGCGGAAAGTCGATCTCGGCGTCGTCGAAGGCGTCGTCGTCCGCCTCGGCCAGATTGATCACCTGCTGCACGTCGTCGGACGGGGTGTCCGGATCCGCGGCCCACTCGCCGCCGGCCCGGTAGCACTCGTCGTACAGCGCCCGCTGACTGTCGGTCCAGTCGTCGTCGTAGCTCTCCATCGCCATCCCCTCCGCGGCCGTTCCACCTGAGCATGCCGGGCCACGCCCGGCGTCGGCGGCGGTACGGCCGAAACGCGTACCCGCCGACGTAGGCTGCGGAGGTGATCTACAAGCTGCTGCCGACGGTCGAGTGGGACGACGCCCGGGCGGCCGGGCACCTGGCCGGCTCGGCGGTGGATCGGCAGGACGGTTTCATCCACCTCTCCGCCGCCGAGCAGGTGGTGGAGACGGCCCGCCGGCACTTCGCCGGCGCCACCGGGTTGACCCTGCTCAGCGTGCGGGAGGACCGGCTGGGTGACGCGCTGCGGTGGGAACCGTCGCGCGGCGGGCAGCTCTTTCCACACCTGTACGGTCCACTGCCGGTCACCGCCGTGGTGGACGCGCGGGCGGTGCCGGTGGACGTTCCGGTCGCCGACGCGGTGGCCGCGCTCCTGAGCTGACGCGACCGCGCCCGGTCCGACGGCGTCGGGCCGGGCGCGGATCGTCAGGTCAGCGGCAGAGGCGGGCGATCTCCTCCTGGAACCGGTCCATCGGGTTCTCCTCGGCGGGGCCGAGCAGATAGGTCTTCAACTCCCGGCGGGCCTCGGTCATCGGGTCGTCACCGGCCCGGGTCACCGACACGATCTTCTCCAGCTCACCGCAGTCTTTCGAGAGCAGGTACGCGGCCCGCGCGGTCGGGAACTCCCTGCGGAACTCGTCCTCCGGCAGGCCGGCCGGGTTGGCCACCACGTACGGACGCTGGCTCTGCACGAAGTCGGAGACCACACTGGACACGTCACTGACCAGCAGGTCGGTCTGGTTGAAGCAGTCGAACAGCGCCGGCGTGCGGCCGGTGATGACCAGGTGCGCGGTGCCGTCCAGAGAGGACGCGTTCGGGTTGCCGCCGGCGGCGCGGATCGCGCTGACGATCCGCTCGTGCACGCTACGGGCCGCCGTCGACCGCGACCCGGTGAGCGGGTGCGGCTTGTAGATCAGCCGCACCCGGGGGTTCGTGGTCAGCAGCCCCTTGACGATCCGCTCACCCATCAACACAAGCGAGGTGTGGTACGGGTCGTCGTCGAGCCAGCCCTCCCAGGTGGGCGCGTACAGCACGGTGAACGGCCGGTCCACCGACTCGGCGCCGAACGTGTGCACACCGGCGAGCTGCGGACGGCCGATCTCGACGATGTCCGAGTCGAGCACGCCCACACCGGCGCGGGCGTACCGCTCCCGGCCGGCCAGTCCGGCGACCCAGACCTCGTCGTACACCTTGCTGTAGGGGTTGACGCTGGCCTGCTTGTCGCTGTCACCGTGCCCGACGAAGACGTGCTTCGTGCTGGGCTCGCGCAGCATGTGGATGTTCGCGCCGACGTTCGCGGCGTAGAGCGCCGCGCGGATGCTGCCGAGTTCGAGGTTCATGAAGTCCACCCCGGCCGGTACGCAGATCACCGGCAGCCGGGTGTCGGCCAGCTCCAGGAACGCGTCCCGGCTGCGCATCAGCACCACCGCGCGCTGCTGAAGCGCCTCGGTCGGGGCGAGCCACATGTTCGCCTGGTAGACGTCCTTCGCCGGGCCGGCGAAGTAGAGCGCCACCTCGGGCCGGTAGGTGTCCAGCCACCGCTGCACGGCGGGCAGCAGCGGACCCTGCCCCGAGCCCCGGCCGCGCAGCCAGGTCAGCGCGATGATCGCGCCCACCAGGCCGGTCGCCGCCACGGCCACCACGGCGGAGACGAGGAACGGGGTCACGTCGTGCTGCACCGCGGCGGCCACCGCCGCCGGCACCAGCAGCAGGTTGAGCAGGGGCATCCGCTCACCGGCGACGGCCGCGGCCCAGGCCGGCGGCTGGGGGGCCAAGCGCAGCGGACCCAGCTCGATGTTGCGCACCATCGCGGAGAGCGGGTTACGACGCTCGATCATGGTGGACAGGGCGCCGGCGAAGACCGACACGACCCACACGACTGCCGGCAGGGCGAGCAGCAGCGTCAGCTCACCGCCGTTGAGCGGCACCTCGGCGGCGACCAGCAGCACGGCGGCGAGATCCCGGGTCAACTGCCGGTACGAGAAGTGCAGGCCGACCTTCTCCAGCAGCAGCTGCGACGGTGGCGACCAGCGGGCCACGGCGAACTCGCCGACCACCGCGACCAGCCCGGCGACGGCGAACAGTCCGATCCAACCGAAGGTGCCGGCGACGAGCATGACCAGGTAGGACAGCACCAGCAGCGCGCTGCGGGCGGCGACGCCGAGGCGTCCCGATAACGTGCCGAACAAAGGTACAGCTCCCTACGAGAGTGGTGACCGTCTGGGCGCGTGGCCCTGGATGGCGACGCCGGATGGGGACGGCCCGCGTACGACGCGGGGGCCACGCGGCGATGCGGAGGTCGCAGCCTCGCGCGCCGCCGACGGGTCGGCCCCGCCACCGCGCACGCCACGTCCCATGTCCGAACTCCTGAATGCAGTGTGCCACGCACGGACCCGCCCGAAACCGCGCCTCGGGCCGTCCGCGCGTGACTGCGACCTTAACGCCGTGGAACACCGAGGGATCACCCGGGTATCGGACCGCAATCCGGGCAGTGAACCGGCCCCGCCGCTGTGCGGACCGTCACCCGATCGCGGCGCGCCCGCACGCCGGGCCGGGGCCGACACACCACGACCCGGACGCGGTGGGGCGCCCGGGCCGTGGTGACGACATGTTCCGGCAGGTCAGCCGCCAGCGGTCGGGGAGGCGGTCGTGCGGTAGCAGTACATCGCGCCGGGTGGCTTGCGCGACGCGATCCGCTCCAGCCCCAGGTACGGCGCGGCGTCGGCGACGAGGGTGTTCGACTTCCACACGCAGACCAGGCTGACCCCCACCCGGCGCATCGCGGCGTCCACCTCGTAGATCGAGACGGTCCGATCGGCGTCGGCGAACCTCGCCAGCAGCAGCCGGTCCCGGGAGAACTCCGTGCCGATCCCGTAGTCGGTGAGGTAGAGGTCGCGCGGAAGCACCACCCGGACCTCGGTCGTGACCTGCGGGAGCGCCCGCATGACCGACGACGGTGCGAGGACCAGGCCCGGCGGGCGGTTGTCCAGGTTCTTGATCCAGAAGGAGGAGGCCTTGCGGGCCTCCGGCATCCGCCAGGTCGGCTTCGTCTGGACCAGGTCGTCGGTCCACATCGGCTTGCCCTGGGTGTAGAAGACGCACACCAGCACGGCGGGCAGCGCGAAGGCCAGGACGCGGTTGACCCGGGCCAGTTGGGGCAGGCGGGGCAGCCGGATGACTGCCAGCATGCCGACGAGCGCCGGCACCGGCAGGATCCACAGCACGCGCCAGAGCACCGCCCGCAGACCGCTGACGTCACCGGCGACCTTGAGAATCCCGGGGATCAGCAGGACCGTCACCGCGAGCACGGCGCCGGCGGCGAGCTGCCGGGGCGCGCCCGCGCGCAGCACCAGGGGCGACCACCACACGGCGAGCCCGGCGATGACGCCGAGGATGCCGAGCCACAGGGTGAGCTCGTAGATGGTCCGCAGCGGCAGCAGCGGCGCGTAGGTGGCGACTGTCGTCTCGATCCCGCCGCGCAGGACCTGCACGAGCCCGCCGGACAACACGGGGTAGAGCGACACGGCCGCGAAGCACAGGACGGCGTCGCGCACCCGCCGGGTGGCCAGCAGCGCGACACCCACGGCGGCGCCGATCAGGGGAAGGAGCATCACGGCCGTGGTGGTGTAGCCGACGCTCGCCACGGAGAGCAGGGCGAGCAGGATCAGCGAGCGCCGGGAACGGCGCTCCAGGTAGTCGGTGAAGTACACCCAGGCCAGTGGGATGAGCGCGTGCACGAAGACGCTCTTGCCCTGGGTCAGCCGGGGCAGGTGGTACGTGTTCAACGAGTCGGCGAAGTACGCCACGAGCAGGATGTAGGCCGCCGCCACGCCGAACGCGACAAGCGGCCGCCGCGGCGCCCACCGCTGCACGAGACGCCACAGCGCGAAGACGGCGAAGACGGCGAGCACCGGCAGGAGCACGTACCACGTCGCGGACGCGGCGTGCACGTGCAGGACGCGCGCCATCGCCCCGATGAAGACCTCGAAGGACGGCAGGGGCGGGTTCGCCGAGCCGGCCGGCAGGACGCCCTCGGTGAACAGGAAGTCCCGGAACGGGATCTCGTCCCGCTCGGCCACCCAGACGGACTTGCCGACGTAGAAGACGTCGTCGAGGGAGACCCGACCGATGAGTGTGGCGAAGTAGGCGGCGGCCAGCGAGACGACGAGGACCACCCAGCCCTGCGCCGGGGTGGTCTCCCGGCTGGCCGGAGCGGCACCGGCGTCGGCCGGAGCGCCGCGGCGGGACACGGCCAGCCACGCCGAGATGACCGAGACCAGGCCGAGCCCGATCGCCAACCACCAGGTCACTGTGCCCGTGCCGAGGGCGGCGAACAGCGCCGCACCGAGCGCGGCGCCGACGGGTAGGGCGTACCGGCGCAGCAGCGCCATCCGGTCGGCGGGCGCCTCGGCCGGCGTGCCAGCCGGCTCGTCGTCGGCAGGTCGGACGACCCGGTCCCGCCGCCGGAGCTTCCAGGTCACGTACGCCACGACCGGCAGCAGGACCACCCAGCCGAGGAAGACAACCGAGGGACGCAGGTTGAGCCCGAGGTTGAGGTGGTAGAGCAGGGTCCAGAGGGCGAAGCCGACCACCGCCGCGTCGGTGAACAGGACGGGTGCGGCGGCCACACCGGCGTTGAGTCGACCGGTCAGACCCCGGCCGCGCCCGGACCGGCTGGTGTCCGCCGCTGCGGCGTCCGCGATCGGGGCGGCCTCTCGGTCGGCTGGCGCTGGCGCCACAACAGCGTCTTCGACTTTCGTCACGGGTCGTCCTTGTCGTCCGGCGGCGAATGTGGGGGCGAAAAGTGGATGTCTTCTCGGTGACAGCCCGATGTCAAGGGGGCAGCCTAGCGGAGGCGGGCAGGGAATCCGGGCCCACCGTTCGAAGGGTGTCGCGGGGCCGGTCAGCCGGCCATCGGAGCTGCCCTCGGGTGCGGCACGGCGCCGGTCGCGCCGAGCCCGGCGACCACGGACTCGACCAGCCGCTCCAGGTAACTGTCGGTGAGCGGGAGCCGGGCGATGGCGATCCGCCAGTAGAGCGGGCCGACGATGAGGTCGATCGCGGCGTCCGGGTCGGTGTCGGCGGGCAGCTCTCCCCGCTGCACGGCCCGGTTGACCAGGCGGCCCCCGATGTCCTGCTGGCGGGCGTGCAGCACCTGACGCAGGGTCGCGTCGATGCTGGGGTTGCGGGCGGCCTCGGCCAGCAGGTCCGGGATGATCTGCGAGGCCAGCGGGTGGCGCAGCGCGTGCGCCACGGCCTGGAACAGCAGCGTGAGGTCGCCGCGCAGGGTGCCGGTGTCCAGCGCCGGAAGCTTGCCGTGCGCCGCCGCCGCGACGATCTCCAGCACCAGGTCGAGCTTGGAGTTCCACCGGCGGTAGATCGCAGTCTTGCTGACGCCGGCCCGGCGGGCGACCGCCTCGATGGAGAGCCGGCCGTAGCCGACCGCGGCCAGTTCCTGCATCAGCGCGCGCCTGATGGCCGTGGTGATCTCTCCACGGAGCACCGCCGCACCGGCCGGGGCACGCCTCTTCTCGGACGTCACCAGAGACTCTTCTCGCAGGTCACGCCGGCCAGCGTAGCGCAACGACGATACGGTTGCGTCCCGACGTGTTTCGGACTACTGTCCACGCAGCGACGAGGCGGCGCCCCGCGCACACTTCCCACTAGGATCCCATCGTCGCGAGCAACCCCGTCTGCACGAAAGATCGGAGCGCCATATCCATGGCCACCACCGCGCTGGTCGACCCCGACACGGGCCTGACCCAGGCGCAGCTGGCCGCTCGGCACGGGCTACGGGTCGCCGGTGAGCGACCGAGCCTCGTCGAGTACAGCCGCCGACTGTGGGCCTACCGGCATTTCATCGCCGCGTACGCCAACGCCAAACTGGTCGCCTCGTACAGCAACGCCAAGCTGGGCCAGCTCTGGCAGGTGCTCACCCCGCTGACCAACGCGGCGGTCTACTACCTGATCTTCGGGGTGGTGCTGGCTCAGAACGAGATCCCGAACTTCATCGCCTACCTGACCACCGGGCTGTTCATCTTCAACTTCACCCAGAGCGCGGTGCTGGCCGGCACCCAGTCGATCAGCAGCAACCTGGGGCTGATCCGGGCGCTGCACTTCCCCCGGGCCAGCCTGCCGCTGTCCACCACGATCACCCAGTTCCAGCAGCTGCTGGCCTCGATGGTGGTGCTGATCGGCATCGTGCTGGTCACCGGCGAGCCGCTCACCCTGAAGTGGTTGCTGCTGGTTCCGGCCCTGCTGCTGCAGGCGGTGTTCAACGCCGGCGTGGTGCTGCTGGTGGCCCGGCTGGGCTCCAAGTCGAGCGACCTCAAGCAGGTCATGCCGTTCGTCATGCGCACCTGGATGTACGGCTCCGGTGTCCTGTACAGCGTCAGCCTCTTCGAGCGGCTGCCCGGCTGGGCGACGACGCTCGTGCAGTACAACCCGCTGCTGGTCTACATCGAGCTGGCCCGCTACTCCCTGCTCGAACAGGCGCCGCTGCTCAACGAGTCGCTGACCCAGCTCTGGCTGGTCGCGGCGGGTTGGGCGCTGGTGGCCGGGATCGGCGGTTTCATCTACTTCTGGCGCGGCGAACAGGAGTACGGCCGTGGTTGAGCACATCGGGGCCTCCACCGAGGCGACCGCGACACTGACCGCCACCCAGGAGCGCATCCCGACAGTGGTGGTCGACGACGCGCACATCATCTACCGGGTGCACCAGGGCGCCGCCGGTGGCACCACGCCGGTCGCCGCGCTGCGCCGGCTGGTCAAGCGCACCCACGCGCCGAACGTCCGGGAGGTGCACGCGGTCAAGGGCGTCTCGTTCACCGCGTACCGGGGCGAGGCGATCGGGCTGATCGGCAGCAACGGCTCGGGCAAGTCCACGATCCTGCGGGCCATCGCCGGCCTGCTACCGGTCAACCGGGGCGCGATCCACACCCAGGGGCAGCCGTCGCTGCTCGGTGTGAACGCGGCGCTGCTCAACGACCTGTCGGGTGAGCGCAACGTGGTGCTCGGCTGCCTGGCCATGGGGATGCACCCGGACGAGGTGGCCAAGCAGGCCGCGGGGATCATCGACTTCTCCGGGATCAACGAGCGGGGCGACTTCGCCAGCCTGCCGATGCGAACGTACTCGTCGGGCATGGCGGCCCGCCTGCGGTTCTCCATCGCCGCCGCGAAGAAGCACGACGTGCTGCTCATCGACGAGGCGCTCGCCACCGGCGACAAGGGTTTCCGCAAGCGCAGCGAGCAGCGGGTACGGGAACTGCGCGAGGGTGCCGGCACGGTGTTCCTGGTCAGCCACCAGCTCTCCTCGGTACGCGACACCTGCGAGCGGACGATCTGGCTGGAATCGGGCGTTATCCGGATGGACGGCCCCACCGACGAGGTCATCCGCGGATACGAGGCGTACGCGAACAGCAAATAGAGTGCCGGCGAACCTCCGGCATCGACACGGCGCCATGGACCGCGTCGCCCGCGTTGGGGCGGCGCGGTCCGCGCGTTAAGGTTCATTCCGTCGCCGCTCGGGCGGAACCTTCCGTTAACGCATTCGAAGAGAGTGAGGATCCGGCAATGACGCAGGACCAGACCACTGGCCCGGACGCCGCAACGGAGACCCCGGCACCGTGGCGGCCCTCGCGGACAGTGGCCGTGGTGCTGGCGGGCGGCACCGGGACCCGGCTGGGCCTCGGCATCCCGAAGCAGCTCCTGAAGATCGCCGGTAAGCCGATCATCGAGCACACCCTGGCGGTCTTCGAGGCGGCACCGGAGATCGACGAGATCATCGTGCTGATGGCCGCCGGCCACGTCGAGGACGCCCGGCAGATCGTCGAGAAGGCCGGCCTGCGCAAGGTCACCAAGGTGATCGAGGGTGGCGACACCCGCAACGCGACGACCCGGATCGCCCTGGACGCCGTCGGCCCGGCCGACTGCAACATCCTCTTCCACGACGCGGTACGCCCGCTGCTCAGCGGCCGGATCGTGCGCGAGTGCGTGAACGCGCTCTGGACCTATGACGCCGTGGACGTGGCCATCCCCTCCGCGGACACGATCATCCAGGTCGACGACAACGACTGCATCACCGACATCCCGATGCGCTCCCGCCTGCGCCGTGGCCAGACCCCGCAGGCGTTCCGCTCCCCCACCATCCGCGAGGCGTACCGGATCGCCGAGGGTGACCCGGACTTCGCCGCCACCGACGACTGCGGCGTGGTGCTGCGCTACCTGCCCGGCACCCCGATCAAGGTGATCGACGGCTCGGACGAGAACATCAAGGTCACCCACCCGGTCGACGTGCACCTGGCGGACAAGCTCTTCCAGCTCGCCGCCGCGCAGGCGCCCCGACTCACCGACCACCGCAGCTACGCCGAGGAGCTGACCGGCCGCACCATCGTGGTGTTCGGCGGCAGCTACGGCATCGGCCACGAGCTGGCCGAGCTGGCCCGCCGCTACGGCGCGCAGGTCTTCCCGTTCAGCCGCTCCACCACCGGCACCCACGTCGAGCGCGCCGAGGACGTCGAGGCGGCGCTGAAGACCGCCTTCGAGGCCACCGGCCGCATCGACCACGTGGTGGTCACCGCCGGGATCCTGGAGAAGGGCGCCCTCGCCGAGATGGACGAGGAGACGATGGACCGGGTGCTCCAGGTCAACTTCGTCGGCCCGGTGACCATCGCCCGGCAGTCCCTTCCGTACCTCCAGCAGACCAAGGGCCAGCTGCTGCTCTACACCTCCAGCTCGTACACCAGGGGGCGGGCCCGCTACGCGCTCTACTCGGCCACGAAGGCCGCCCTGGTCAACCTCACCCAGGCGCTCGCCGACGAGTGGGCCGACGTCGGCGTACGCGTCAACTGCATCAACCCGGAGCGGACCGCCACCCCGATGCGCACCCGGGCCTTCGGCGAGGAGCCGGAGCACACCCTGCTCGCCGCCGAGGCCGTCGCCCAGTCGTCGCTTGACGTGCTGATCTCCGACCTGACCGGCCAGGTGATCGACGTACGACGGGCGCCCGGTGACGGGCCGAGCGTGCCGGCACAGTCCGGCCCGGACCGGGCCGAGGCGCCTGCGGCGGCTTCCGCGAACTGACGGCGACAGCGGGAACAGCGAGGGCGGCGAACGGAGCGACATGCGGGGTGACCTGGTCCGGAAGCTGGCCGCCCGGTGCCTGAGCACCGGGCTGGCCGTGCTGGCCTTCGTCGTGCTGGCGCTCACCGGGGCCACCGACTGGGGGCTGGCGCTCGCCGTCGCCGCGTTGGCCGCGGCAGCCGTCGAGCAGCGGATCCGGCCCGGCGCCGACCTCGTCGCCGAGACGGCCCTGGTCGCCGCCGCCGTGCTGGTCGGCTACTCCCGGCGGCTCGACGACGGGCTCGACCCGGCGCTGGTGGCAACCGCGCTGGTCCTGCTGGGGCTGGTGCTGCTGGTGGGGCCGCTGCGTACGGCCGGGAACCTGGAGATCCGGGCGGCCAACCTGCTGGTGCGGTCCTGGACGCCGCTGGTCGCCGACCAGCTCGGCACCGCCCTGCTCGGGCTGCTCGCCGCCGTGGCCCTCGCGGCCGCGCTGGTGCTGCCCGCCGTCGTGGCGCTGGTCGCCAGCCTGCTGCTGGGCGTGGGGGCCGGGGCGGTCGCCCTGGACCTGGCCCGGCGCCGGTTCCGGCCGGCGACCGGTGGCGGGGCGGTGGCCCGCGCGCTGCGCCGGCACGAGCCGGAGTTCCTGCTCTACTTCTCCGCACCGCCCGGTTCGGAGTACCAGGTCACCATGTGGCTGCCGTACCTGGAACGGATCGGCCGGCCGTTCGTGGTGCTGGTGCGTGAGCCGGAGTTCCTCGCGCCGATAGCTGCGGCCACCGACGCGCCGGTGGTCTACTGCCCCACCCTGCGGGCGATGGACGAGGCGCTGGTGCCCAGCCTGCGGGCGGCGTTCTACGTCAACCACGGCGCCAAGAACAGCCACTGCATCCGGTTCACCCAGCTGACCCACGTGCAGTTGCACCACGGTGACAGCGACAAGGCGCCCAGCGCCAACCCGGTGTCCGGGATCTTCGACCGGATCTTCGTGGCCGGCCCGGCGGCGATCGAACGGTACGCCCGCGCCGGCGTACGGATCCCGGCCGAGAAGTTCGTGGTGGTGGGCCGCCCGCAGGTCGAGTCGATCGAGGTACGCCCCGAACCGGTACGCGGGCTCGCCCACCCGACGGTGCTCTACACCCCCACCTGGACCGGGCACCACGCCGACGCCGACTACTGCTCCCTGCCGGTGGCCGAGAAGCTGCTGCGGCGGCTGCTGGAGCGCGGCGCCACTGTCATCCTGCGGGCGCACCCGTACACCGCGCAGAATCCGGCCTCGGCCCGGCAACTCGGCCGGTTGACCGAGCTGCTGGTCGCCGACCGGGCCCGCACCGGACGGCAGCACATCGTCGGCGCGGCGGCGCGCGAGTTGAGCCTGACCGAGTGCGTGAACCGCTCGGACGCGCTGGTCTCCGACGTGTCCGGGGTGATTTCCGACTACCTCTACTCGGGCAAGCCGTACGCGGTGACCGACATGGGCGACGAGGGCGACCGGTTCGTGCGGCGCTTCCCGTTGGCCGGGGCCGGTTACGTGCTGCGGCGGGACATGTCCAACACCGACGAGGTGTTGACCGCCCTGCTGGACACCGATCCGGCGGCCGAGGCGCGCTGGGCCACCCGCCGCCACTACCTGGGCGACTTCCCGGCCGAGACGTACGCCGAGGCGTTCCTGACCGCCGCCCGCCGCGAGCTGGCGCCGGAGCGGACCGTCGCCGCCCCGGCGGGCGTGTAACGCCTCAGCGGTACGCGTCGAGCAGGGCCAGCACCGCCGCCGGGTCCTCCACGTGCGCGTTGTGCCCGAGCCCGGGCAGCGTGACGACCGGGACGCCGTACTCCTTGAGCTGCGCGTCGGTGACCATCGGGTCGTGCTCGCCGCGGGCCAGCACCACTGGCACGTCGGTGGCGGCGATCAGGGCGGCCAGGTCGGGCTCGCCGACGGCGAACGCCTTCGGATCCATGGCGAGGCGCCACCGGCCGTCGACCTGCCGCAGCCCGGCGTCCACGACCGGGTGGTCCGGTGGGAGCAGACCGACCAGCCCGGAGACCCGCAGGTAGCGGCGTGCCGCCTCGGTGCGGTTGGCGAACCAGCTGACCGGACGGGCGGCCAGCTCGGCGGCGCGGTCCAGCTCGGCAGGCGACCAGACCGCCTTGATGCCCAACCCGACCACCGCGTCGACCGGCAGCCCGGCGTCGCGGGCGGCCAGCGCGAGACCGACGACCCCGCCGAGCGAGTGCCCGAGCACGACGAGACGGTCGTCGGCTGCCAGGCCACGGGCGATCCGGTCGGCGAGACCAGCGAAGGAGTACGACGGCAGCGGCGCCGACCAGCCGTGACCGGCGAGGTCCGGGGCGAGCCAGCGCCCAGGCCAGTGCTGCTCCAGCAACGGCGACCAGGGCAGCCACACGTCCCCGCTCGCCCCCATCCCGTGCAGCAGCAGCAGGATCGGTCCACGACCGGCTTGACCACCCGATTCATCCACCACGGCCGCAGTCTCCCACGGTTCGCGGCCCCGGACGAGAGTCCTCGTCGGCGCACGCCGGGCCGCCCTACCAGGACGCCGCGGGCGCCGGCCCCTCGTGGGGGACGGCGCCCGCGGCGGTCCACACGCCTGGGTCAGGCGGAGTAGCCCCGGGTGGCGATCCAGTTGGCCAGGTCGATCGTGGTGATCCAGTACGACGGGTCGGCCGCGTTCGCCGAGTCGGCGATCCGCACGGTCCGGCCGTTGTCCTTGTAACCCACCACGGCGATGTAGTGCCCGCCGCCGTAGGAGTGCCAGCCGCCGTTGGTGTCGACGGCGTCGCCGGCGACGTTGGCCACCACGCCGCGGCCGTCGGTGATGGCCTTGACGACGTCGGCCTGGAGCTGGTCCATCTGGGCCGGGCTGGGGGCACCCGCGAACATCCGGGTCCGGTACGGGGAACCCTTCACCTCGGCGTTGAGCACGCGGGTGGTGTCCAGGGCCGAGTTGGTGCCCATCTCGGTGGTGCCCAGCTTGACGGCGAGTTCGTTCTGGGTGCGGTCGATGCCGCTGGCGCTGAGCGCGTTGCGGGTGGCCGCCGGGCCGCAGTTGTAGTACGTGTTCTGCGCCTCGTAGTCGTAGTCGAGCACCTTCGTCGCGGGCGGCTTCGGCGGGGTCGGCTTACGGGTGAGGTCCGGGTTGGCGCTGGCCTTCGCGGCGGGCGACGCGGCGCTGGTGGCCGGGGCGGCGCTGCTCGGCGCGGCGCTGGCCGAGGGGGACGCGACGCGCGCCTGGCTCCGGGAGGCGGCCATGTCGCTGCGCATCTCGGCGACCGTGGTCGCGGTGTGCTGGCCGGCCGGGGCGTCGTCGGTGTCGGTGAGCAGGACACCGGTGGTGGTCGCGAGCGCGAGGGCCGCGGCGGAGGCGGCGACGATCTGGTACGGACGTTCGGTGGTGAGACGGCGGAGCTGGCGCTTCAGGGTGTGCTTCACGGGGTCCTCCACGGTTCGGGGGGAGAGCGGCACACCGGGGCCGACCCGGTATCCGGGCAGGCGCCAGCGCGCGAACCGTGGTCCGCGGATGGTGAACCGCTCGAGGGGATCGCCCGGCGCGGCCGGGCGGGAAGGGCGATGACCCGGGGGGTCAGCTCACCGGACGGATGAGCGGGGGCACCGCAACGCCGTGGAGGCGGGGGAACAAGCGAGGGGTGGAGAGGTGCTGCACGAGGATGGAACTCCTTCCGACACCGCCTACCGGGTTAGCTGACGGATTCGGGCGGGAAGATCGCCCTACCGCGGGCCGTGGCTCGCGGATTCACCCCGGACTTACTGATGGGTCCCCGGTTCGTTGATCACGATTGAGCGGGTCGGCGCGGCGTCGCCTCTTGCGATCGGTAACCGCACCGGACAGCACGACAGTACTGGCCGACGCGTACGCCTGCCAAGCCGCTTCCACCTGCGTAAACATCATTCTGGACGACAATTTCTGCGCGTATTGCCGATGACGTGACTCGATGGGACAACCGGTGACGGCGACGCCTGTGGTCGACAACCGGACAGGCCGTCGACAATGTCGTCGCATCCGCGCGAACAACGGGCCCGATCGCGTCGTGCGCCCGATTTCCCAGGCCCGTGACCGGGCTCACGTCACAGATCGGGCTCAACTGCCGCTCGGGCTCAACCGACGCGGGCCGGGCGCCAGCGCGCCACCGGTGCGGGACGTACCGCACCGGTCGCCGCCCGGCGGGCCGGCGCCGGGTCGGGCCGCAGTCGGGCTGCGGCCGCGTACGCCTCCTCGGCGAGTGTGCGGGCCGACTCGGCGGCCAGTTCCGCGGCCCGCCAGGCCGACCGTTCCCGCTCGGCGGCGACCCGGTGGTCGGCCAGCCTCGCGTCCCTGATCGCCCGGGCGAGCAGCACCTCCTGCTCGACGGGGTGCCGGCGGGGATCCCAACCGCGCCGGTGCCCGAACACGTCGCCGAGCTGCCCCATGGTCAGCTCCCCGCGCCAGTACGCCGCCATCGCGGCGCGGTGCAGGTACCGCTCCCGGGCGGCGTACTCGGCGGGGGTGTGCGGGGTCCGCGGG
>NZ_VDFY01000146.1 GCF_006228125.1 Micromonospora orduensis
CGACAGCAGCGCCGAACTGCCGGACATGCGCACGTGGTTCGGCGACGACCTCACCGACCCGGACCTGCCAGCCGACGAGGCCACCACCCATCTCGGTGACGCGCCGCTGGTGGAAGCGACCAGCCTCGTCGTGGCCTGCTTGCCCCTCGACCCGGCCGACGCCACCAACCGGATCCGGCTGGCGTGGCTGCTGACCGCATGCGCGCGACTGCTGCGCCCCGGCGGCTGCCTCGTCCTCGTCGTCACCGCCCCCAACGGGGGATTCGGACCGGAGGACTTCACCCCGGCGGCCACCGCCGCCGCGGCCGTCGGCCTGGGCTACCTGCAGCACATCGTCGCCGTCGCCGCCGACACCAGCGGCGACGCGTTCAGCTACCACGTCACCGACGAGGAACTACTCACCCTCGCCCAGCAGAGCAGCCACCCGTGGGCGGTGGCACACCTGCGCGTGCACGCCGACCTCCTCGTCTTCAGCCCGGCACCACCACCCTCGGCGTCGCAGAGGCCGAGCCGTCGACAGGGCGGTGACCGCCGTGACTGAGCACACCTCCTTTCCCACCGACCCAGGCCAGCCGGCCAGCCGCGTGGAGGACAACCAGGGCCAACATCGTGACCACGCCGGTCGCCACCGCGACACCGGCAGGCGTCACCGCGCACCCAACGGGCCGAAGGACCTGTCGGTATGGGCGACCGCGCAGCAGACCGGGCCGGTGCAGCGCCGCGGCCGGTACGTGCCCGAGTCGGTCAAGCACCCCGCCCGGATGCTCCCCGCGATCGCCGCTCACGCGGTGCGCGCCTACACCCGCCCCGGCGACCTGGTCCTCGACCCCATGTGCGGGATCGGCACCACCCTCGTCGAGGCCATCCACGCCGGCCGCGACGCCATCGGCGTGGAGTACGAACCGCGCTGGTCGAACATCGCCGACGCCAACATCACCCACGCCCAGCGCCAAGGCGCCACCAGCCGGGCCTCCGTGGTCCGCGGCGACGCCACCCGCCTGCGGTCCCTGCTACCCGCCGCGCTCACCGGGCAGGTCGCCCTGGTCGTGACCTCGCCGCCGTATGGGCCGACCGTGCACGGCCTCGTCCGGCCCGGAGCCGACGGCGTGGCGAAATTCGACAACGCCTACAACGACGGCACCGACCGCGGCAACCTCGCCTACCGCGACCTCACCGGCCTCGCCGACGGCTTCGCACACATCCTCACCGGCTGCGCGACCCTGCTGCGCCCTGGCGGCACCGTCGTCGTCACCGCCCGACCATGGCGCAAGAACGGCCAGCTCGTCGACCTGCCGTCGGCGGTCATCGCCGCCGGCATGCGCGCCGGCCTGATCCCCACCGAGCGGTGCGTTGCGCTGCTCGCGGCAGTCCGCGACGGGCACCTCATCGCCCGCCCATCCTTCTTCCAACTCCAGGCCGTACGCAAAGCCCGCGCCGGCGGCACCCCGCTACACCTGATCACACACGAGGACGTGCTGATCTTCCGCCGCCCCCAAATCTCCGCGAGTTGCAACGAACCCAAGTGTTGACGCGGCGAATGCGGGTGTCCGGTGGGCTCGTCATGCCATCCGGACACTCGGGTTCGGACCCACCCTAGCGCTCGGTGACTACGCGGAGGCTCGGCACTGCGCAGGGCTCGCGGCTTCCTTCGATCGGACCGCTTGGTTCAGATGAGCTGTGGGCAACGATCGCCTGACGGGAGGGCGGCGGCGCATATGTCGTCGCCCCATGGTCAATCAGCGACTGGGCGAAGCTTGTTGAGTGCCACGCCGATACGGTGGCGTCTCTCAATACCCATCTTGACGGCCAACCTCCACGAGCCGACGCGCGGATCTGCCGATGAGGCGCGCGCCGTATCGTGCTGGCCATGATCGAGACCGCTGCGCCGAGGACGCGCAACCGGAGTGGCACGGCCGCACTCGTGCTTGGGTGCATCAGCCTGCTTCTGTCGCTGATCGCGTGCGGTGTGGCGGGCCTGTCTGTCGACAGCAATGACATAGACCTGCTCCCGGTACAGTCCAAGCCAGAGGTCGCCAGCGCGGCCCAGGTGGAAGCCGTCGCTCACGTGACCCTGCCGCCCGGCAGCGTGCTGCTCACCGCCGCGTACAGCAACGGCTTGGAAACCCAGCTCTCGGCGAAGGTCCGCATGCCGCGCACCGAACTCGACGCCTTCGTCGCCGCGGCAAATTTCACAACGGCTCTCGCGCCGGGGCTTCGGGCAGTCGACGCCAAGCACAACGTCGGTGGCGGCAACCTGTGGGACCCCGAAACCGCCAAGACTATCTCCGGCCTCGACGAGGAGCAACCCACGGCAGAGGGCACACGTCGAGCGCTCCTGGTCAACCTGGACGCACCCGATGCAGTCACCGTGTACCTGTACGCCAGCCGCGGCTGAACCCCGCAGGCATCCGCTTCTGGCACCCCTCTGTGTCAAGAGGCGGCGAGGAGTCGTGTTCTAGGCTGGGGTTTGGCGGGTCCGGGAAGTGACTGTTCCGAAGTGTCGATCATGGGGATTGGGTCGGCCGCGCTGGATTGAAGAGTCCTCCCCACGTGTCCTCCCGGGCCCGTCCCGGCTTTCTTGGCGTCTTTGATCATTTGCTTGTAGACGATGTCGGACAGCCGGCGCTTGAGTGCTCGCATGGCCTCCATCGGGGTCTTGCCGGCGGCGAGTTTGCGCCGGTAGTAGGCGCGGCCTTCGGTGTCGTGGCGCAGCTGGACGACGGCCATGATGTGCAGGGCCCGGTTGATGCGCCGGTTCCCGGCTCGGGACAGGCGGTGGCGTTGCTGGTCGCCGGAGGACACGTCCAGGGGTGCGGTGCCGTTCCAGGAGGCGAAGTGCCCGCGGCTGGCGAATCGGCTGATGTCCGCGACGTCTCCGATCAGGCGGGCGGCGCCGGAGGGGCCGATGCCGTTGAGGTCCTGCAGACTGCTGCCGGTGGTTTCGACAAGCTCAGTCAGTTCCTTGTTCGCGGCCTTGATTTTCTTGTCGACCTGGACCAGTTCGGTGATCAGTTCGGAGGCCAGCCGGCGGCGGGTGCGCCCGACCAGATCACGCGGCCGGATCGTGTTGAGCAGGGTCCGGGCCTGGGCGGCGGACAGGAACTTCTTCGCCCCACCGGGCAGCAGCTCCAGCAGCAGCTTGTGGATGCGGTTGAGCAGATCGGTGCGGGCGTGGCCGAGACCGTCGCGGTGGTCGACCAGCAGCCTCAATGCAACCGTCACATCGTCGACGGTGACCTGCCGCAGACCCTTCGCCCGCAGGGCGGCGACGGCGACGCTGTGGGCGTCGACTAGGTCGGTTTGCGGCCCTGACCGGTGTCGAACACGCGGGCCCGTGCGGACAGCTTCGCCGGGACGTCCACCACGGTTTCGCCGTCGGCGACGAGGCGTTGAGCGATGTGCCGGCCGATCCCGTTGCAACCCTCCACCGCCCAGACACGGTCCTTGTGCTGTCGACCGAGTTCCAGCATCGGCCGGTAGCCGTCGCGGTCGGTGGTGAACCGGCCCTGCGCGAGAACCTTCTCGCGGTCGTTGATGATCTCGATGGTCGCGGACCGCTTGTGCGGGTCCATACCGATGATGACCTGTCCACGCTCGTTCTCCTCGATCAGACCGGGGCTGAATCCGGCGAGGAGGGCAGCGCTACTTCGAGCTGGGCAGACCCCTCTTGAGTCTCTCCGCGCCACGGTGACCGGCAGGACGCATGCCAGATGAGAGCCACACCAAACCGCGGTGGGCAGCCGCCGAAAGAGCGACCCCGCCGGTCACCTCGACCAAGCCTGGCCGGGCTGCGGTCGTACCACCAGTAGATAAGTAGCCGCCGATCGGGCGCGACGCCAAGCGATGTGCCGTCACGCACCGTAGTGCTTCTCGGCATCCTGCGGCACACGGAACTGCTGATGAGCAAGCAGGCAGTTCGTCGTCCCGTGCCTTAGCGGGCGATCTTCGCGTTCGGCCGTCACCTGCGATCGGTGCCGGAAACTCCGTGGCCGGGCATCGACGCAACACGGATAATGGGCTCCATGACCGGTGGCCAAGACACCCGCACACCGGATGATGGCACGGTCGCGGCGGGCGGCGCCGCGCAGGCTCGACTGCTGGAGCTCGCTGAGCTGTGCCACATCTGCCGGGTGGTATTCCATAGGACTGCAGATCGATTCCACTGGCGGCCCACGCTGGGTTCGGCGGCGGAGGTGCTGGCAGCGGCTCTGCCGAGTCCAGATCCGCTTCTGGCGGCACCGCGTCTGGAGACCGGGCATCGACTGGTTGCGGGTGCCGTTCAGACGTATCTGCTTACTGCGGCTGGTCATCTTGGTGCGCTGTCTGCCCTCTATCGCGCGGGTGAGGTGCTGTTCACGCCCGGGATGGTGGTTCGTGGGGTCATCGAGTGCAGCGCTCGTGTCTTCTGGGTGCTCGGCGACCGGGCCGACGGGCCAGAGGATCTATTGGTCCGTGGGTATCTCGAGGAGCTCCTGAGCGCTGAGGAGGCTAAAAAGGCAGCCGGCCGGCTCGGCGGGAAGTCGACCGACCTGTACAAGCAGCTGGACAACACCTACAGGAATCTCAAGGCGGAGATCGCCGGGCGGTTCCCGGGCACAACCCTCGATGGCCTCAGCCGGTGGATGCTGGGCGGGCAGACCTTGGCGAAGCCGGGCGAGGCAGTGACCTCGATGTACGGATTGCTGAAGAAGCACGCAGGTTCGATGGTCACCAGCAAGATTTCGGAGGGCATCTACGACTACCTGTCGAACGTGACTCACCCGACGCTGTATCCGACTCGTGACCTCCGAGAGTGGGTGCCGTCGTCGGATCATCCCGATGAGCTGGTCGCCATCCTTCACGTGGAGACCGATTTCGTCGAGCGACAGACAGCGGCTGCGGTGCTCGCGTACTACAACGCGTTGTCGTACGTGACGTCCTTCTTCGGGTGGAGCACCGACATCCATGACCAGCTCACCGAGGCCATCGACCGGCTCCTGCCGGGTGCACTGCAGAACCCAAAAGTGGCGCCGGCCGTTCCCTCGGGAGGCCCCATCGCGTAGCAGCAGCGCGCGGAGTTAGGAATGCTCCCCATCCGGGGTTGCATCCGGTTTGGATGCACGTCGCCTGTCGTCGACCCCGACGTCTGCGTCCGCCCGCTGCAGCGGACGCCGGCCGTCGTCGTACAGCCGGTGGGCGTGGCGGTACCTGGCCGGTCGACTTTTCGCCTTGGCAGACCGCGTACGCGCACTTCACACGGCTGAACAGGCGGGGCGTGACCGAGCGGATCCTGACCGAGCTACGTGAGCAGATCCGGGTGGCTCACGGCCGCGAGCCCGAGCCGACGGCGGGGATCATCGAATCGCGGAGCGTGAAAGGCGCTGACACCGTGCCGCGGCACCGCAACGGCTGTGACTCGATCCCTGCCACTGCCGCATGCGGTGCCGCCGGTCCACGCAAGCGGTCACGCCGACCGCGGGCGCTCCGCAAACCGGAAAGTCAGGAGTTCTGGAAAGGCAGGCTCCTACGCGGGTGCGGCGACCGTTCTGGGGTATCCAAGTCCCAAAAGCGCATATTGCCCGTACTGTCACCGGAGGCCACGATCGTGCGTCCGTCCAACTCGGCCGTCGCCACGCAGCAGACATTCGCACTGTGCCCGGTGTACTGGAACTCGTCGAGCCCTCCGGACTCGGCTCCGACGCCAGCGTCGATGACGTTGATGACCGTGAGCAACGGCACCAACGCCACGAATCTGCGCCCGGAACGGGCAAAGGTCGCCACACTCGCCCCGGCCGGGGGCCTCCGGTATTCCTTCAACACCTTGCGCGTGGCGACATCGACGATCCAGAAGTCGTCCGTCTCTTCCAGGAAATACTCAGACTGGTAAGGATTGTCGTCCTCGTCCTCGTCCTCGTCTTCTTCGTCGAACTCGTGCTCTGTGCGGTCGAGCTCCTGTTCATCGTCGACGTCTACTCCGTCGCCGAAATCGTGGTAGGGGTCGATCCCCCGAATGGCGACGAGCTGGCCGTCCAGTGTCGCGAAAGTCCCGAGGCCTTCGGTCTCCTCGGGCACGCCGCCGGGCTCGTAGAGCGGACGACCGGAGGCGACGTCCCACATGGTCAACGTCGCCAGACTGGGCCGGTACATGGCGGGGTCGCGCGCGATGGTTAGCGCCACCAATCGCCCGTCCAGCACGCCGATGTCCGCGCGGTTCAGTTCCCACCCCGCGTCGACACGCACCTCGGCGTGGTGCTCGCCCGTGACGGCGTCGATGATTCGCACCACCCCGTCTCCGGTCCCGACACCCACCAGCGCTCGGCCGTCTACATTGGCCACCCCGAGCCCGACGATCCTGCTCTCCAGCCGCGCGAAGGACTCGCTCCTCGGGACACCGGCGTCGGAGCGCCAACGCAACACCACTCCGCTGTCGTCACCGGTGATGAGAATATCGCGGTGCGGTCCGGCGAAGGCCGCGTATCTGACCCTGCCCGCGTGTCCGGTGAGCGCATGGCCGAGCGGCTGTCCCGTGGCCGCCTCCCAGAGCCGCAAGGTCCGGTCGTCGCTGCCTGAGGCGAACACTGTGCGACCTTCCCACCGCCCGGCGGTGAGATCCCGAACAGCGTCGGTGTGCCCGCCTCCGCCGCCCGCGGGACTCGCGAACCTGCCGGGTGTCTCCGGGATCTGGTCTGAAGCATCCATGCGGGACAACGTAGCGGAACCATCATTCTCGACCGTGCTCCGGATGCAGAGCATTTCGACCTCTGAACCGATTGCGAACTCGGACCCCGGCCTCCTGATTGACGAAGTGCAGACTGCGCTGAGGCGCAGCACTGACCAGCTCGCTCGGCCAACGGCAGCTGGAGAATCCGCCGTCCGGAGGACGCCCAACCAAGGTCGCTCGCGACCTGGTGTAGGGGGCATTCTCTCGTCGGTAACTGCGAGCAATCCTGCATCGGCCGGCCGCTCGAACCGTAGTCGAACTCAACTCAACGGCGACCCTTCGTCAACGCCGGACAGGCGCCGCTGCCGCTTCTTGACGATTTGGGGCTCGAAGGTGCCGGCCCGGTCGCGTGGAACGCCGATCTGCGCCGGGCCAGTGCTGCGGTCAGCACCGTCTTCGACCGGCTGCCGTTGCGGATGTTGCCCGCTCCGGCATCTGACACGTCGTGCTTCTCATAGCCGAGGTGCTCGGTCATCTCCTCGTTTAACGCGGTCTTTAGGACCGTCTTGGTCAACTGCTGGAGCAGCCCATCCGGACCCGTCAGCGACAGGCCCTGTTCCTTGGCCGCCCGGACCAGCTCGACGGCGGCCTTCGTCTCCGCCGACGGCTCCGCCCGCTTCTTACGTCCGGACTGATCGTTCTGCGTGGCGGTCATCACGGCACCCTCTTCACCAGGCACAACGCCCAGCAGGTCAGGCCGGAAACACCTTTAGATCCACAGACCCGAGGGACGCGGACATCGCGTGTGGGTGTCCGCTGGTCACGTGTTTTGTTCGTGTCGGTCGTGGCTGTGCCCGACAATCTGAGGGTCAGGTGGGAATGGGTAGGGGTTCCTGCGGCCAGTTGAGGACCTTGGCGCCGAGCACCGCCGCCTGCAGCGTGAAACGGTGGCTGGGGTCAGTGGGGTCGTAGCCGGTCAATGTTTTGACGCGAGCCAGGCGGTAGGTGACGGTGCGTACCGATACGTGCAGGCGCTTCGCCGATTCGGTGGCCACCGCACCGGTGTCGAAGTAGGCGTGCAGGGTGTCGAGTAGCGGTTCGGCGCCGCCGCGCGCCCGGGTGAGTGGGGTGAGTACGGCTTGTACCAGGTCCACGATGGCGGGTTGGTCGCGTAGCAGAACTCGGTAGATGAGCAGGTCGTGTGCGTTGATGACGGGGGTGTCTGTGTGGAGTCGCCCGGCCATGGCGAGTGCTTCGCGGGCCTCCTCGTAGGAGCGGGCTATGCCGTACAGACCGGGGTGGGACCGGCCGACAGCTACCCGCCAGGGTCCTCCCCGGGGCAGTCGGCTCAGCTCGCGGTGCATGAGGCGGCCGAGTTCATTGCTCGCGTCCATCGCCGGCGGTAGTCGGCCGACTGATCCGGTGTCGGCGGGTGCCAGCACGACGAGCAGGCCGTCCTTGGTCGCGACGAGGACGTCGCGGTCGCCGAGCCGGTCGAACATGACCGCCTCAAGGGCGCTGATCGCCGCGTCGGCGTCGGGTAGTCGTCGGCTCGGTGCGGCCAGCGCCACTTGGTGGACCCTGGCGAGGTCGAGCCCGAACGGTTCGGCGCGTTCGACGAGGGAGCCGAGGTCGGAGTCACCGCGCAGCAGGTCGTCGATGAGTTCGCGGCGCAGGGTCTCCTCGCGGCGGACGAGGTCGCGGCGGGCGACTGCGTATCCCTCGGCGAGGGTGGCGACCGCGTCGTCGATGACCTGCAGGACGGCGGTCGCGGCGGCGCGGACTGCTTCACGGTCGCGGGAGCGCACCACCATCGGCAGGTCTTGCCACAGCCGCCGCGCGGCGGACAGATACAGCTGTACGACCGGCCCCGCGGAGATGCCCTGTTCGGCGGCGCGGCGGCCGAGCAGGCCGACCGCGTCCAGTTCTCTACTTTTGGCTTGGCGGCCGTGCGTGGCCGCGTCGGCGAGCATCCGCAGGTAGTCGCCGAGCAGCTCCACCGGGACTCCGCCGGCGTCTCGGCTGGCTCCTTCGGCGACTTTGAGTAGCCACGCATCTTCCGGTTCCGGTGTTGCAGGCCGCCGCCCGCCGCGTCGCCGCGTGCTGTCGGTCATCTCCGCCTCGCCTCCTCGAACCACCACTTGTCACGCCACCCGTGGTGGTGGCCGGCGCAGATATTCGTATCTCCGCTGGCTCGGCACCCGTTTGTGTGCATGTCGGCGGTGTCCGGCGACGCCGAGGGTTCAGTCCATTGTTGCCGACAGTCGGCAGTCTAGACCCGTCGTGTCTGTGGGTCAGGGCCCTGCCGAGGACAGGCCCGGCGAGACGACGATGGACTTTGACCTCAGGCCATTGCATCCGCAGCGCGGACGCCGGCGCGTAGGCGTCGATGAGATTCCCGGCAGGCCCTAGCTCCTTCATGTCATGGCACCGGTGGGCTTTTGCTCGCAGAGGGGAGAACGTCATGCGGTTCCGTAAATCTCGACTGTGGCTGACGATCGCCGTTGCTGCGGCTGTCCTCGTGTTCGCCGTGGCGCTGCTCGTGAGCCGCAGTGTCATCGATGCGCTGTTGATGATCGCCAGCGTCGCCGCGTTAACCGGCTTGTACCACTTGCGGCGCTACGCCCGCGCCGTGCTGCTGTACCGCCGACGCTGGGAGCTGCGGCGACGGCACCCTGACGGCGAACCGGTCAGCAGTGTGCCTGTGGCCGGCCGTCGAGACGTGACCGCATCTGGCGCTACCAGCGTCGCGCCTGGCCGTCGTGTTCGCAACCGGAGGTGAGCGCATCCCTGACGCGTATGCCGGCCAAGCGACCACCACGCATGGGCGGGACCCACGCAGACGGCGGTCTGGTTGACCCAAACCCCAACGGTCTCGCCCCCATCACGCCAGCATTCGTCACCACCGATCGGGTGCGCCGCCGCGCACCTCACAAGATCGTCGCCGACAGGAGGAACAGCATGCCGCAGTGGCGGGTACGCGATGTGATGACCACGGACGTGATCTCCGCACCCGAGGACGCGTCGGTCGCGGAGATCGTCGCTGTGCTCACCGACCGGCAGATCACCGCCGTGCCAATCGTCGACGGCTTCGACGTGGTGCTCGGCGTGGTCTCCTGGGCCGACCTGAGAAGGAAGATCGACATCGGTGCGCCGGGCAGCCCGCCGCATGTCGGTTGGTGGCGCCGGTGCGCGGCGCCGCCGGTGTGGTGGCCGCAGGGCACCGCCGTGGAGGTGATGAGCGGCCCGGCGTTGACCATCGAAGCCAAAGCGCCGCTGCCCGCGGCGGCCCGGGTGATGTACCGCAGCGAGGTCGGTCGGCTGCTGGTCGTCGACGGCGACCGCCGACTGCGAGGCATCGTCACCCGGTCGGACCTGTTGAAGGTCCACGCTCGGCTCGACGCCGTCATCCGCGACGAGGTGATCCACCAGGTCCTGCGTCGTACGCTGTGGATCCCGCCGGGGGATGTCCAGGTCGCCGTCGATGACGGTGTCGTCACCCTCACCGGGCGCACCGCGCGCAAGACGACCGTCGTCGCCGCCGCCCGGCTGAGCGAGGCTGTCCCCGGCGTCACCGACGTCGTCGACCAGCTCACCTTTGACGTCGACGACACCGTCGCGGCGGCTCCCGCGCGTCAGGCGGCCGAGCGTGATCCTCTGCTCGGCTGGTGGATCGGGCGCCTTCCCGCCTGGTCAGCCGGCAGCGGACCCGCAGACCGGATCGGCGACCACGAGCAGCAGATCGTGACTCGATCGGCGGCACTGCAATGACCAGGCCGCAGGCGGACCCGCGCCCATCGCCGGTGCCATCGCGTCCGGACGGCGAACACCACGACACGATCATCGATCTGCACGACCGAACACCGGATGCGCCCCGGCAGCCGCCGGGAATCGACGACGACTCCAGCGGGCTCGCCGGTGACATTGTCGACGAATGGGGCAGGCAATCATTCCCGGCGAGTGACCCACCGGCCAACTGGTGACACATGCCGATGCCGACGCCGATGCCGATGCCGATGGTGACTGCGAGGGCCACCCAGCCTGGGGCACGCGCGCAAACGCTGGTCCAGCCACGAAGATGCCGGCATCGAATCGGAGATGCGCTGCCCCATGGGCGCGCCGGACGACTTCCCATGAGAGGTGAGCATGGACATCCTGAACGCGCATGATCTGCTCCGGCTTGCCGACCAGCGCGGCGGCATACGGGGCTCCATCTTCCTGCCCACCCGGCGCGGCGGGCCTCAAATCGAGCGTAACCGCGTCCGGCTGAAGAACCAGCTCCAGCACGCGCACCACGCGCTGCGCACCGACGGCATGCCAACCGCTCGGATCGACGCGCTACTCGAGCCCGGGCATCGACTCCTCGACCTGGTGGGGTTGTGGGACCAGCCCAGCGACGGTCTGGCGGTGTTCCTCGGACCGGACGGCCTCGAACACCTGCGGGTTGCGGTGCGGTTACCCGAACTGGTGACCGTCGGCGACCGGTTCATGGTCCGACCGCTGCTACCGCTGCTGAACGCGGGCGGCCACTTCTACATCCTGGCACTGAGCCAGGACGAGATCCGGCTGTTCCACGGCACCCGGTTCGGCCTCGACCAGGTCAACCTCGACGGGCTCCCGCTGGCGGTGTGGCTGAGCATGCCGCGCCGGCGACCACAGGTGCACGCCTTCCTCGCCGACCGCGGAGGCGCCGGCGGCCGGGCCGTGTTCCACGGCGGTGACGACCACGACGTCAAGCCTCTGATATTGCAGCACTTCCGGCGCGTCGACCAGGCCCTGCGCGAGCTCCTCGCCGGTGACCAAGCCCCCGTCGTCCTCGCCGGTGCGCGCTACCTGCAAGCCATCTACCACCAGGCCAACACGCATTCTGAGCTACTGCCCGACGGCATCGACGGCAGCCCACGGGACACGAATCCCGATCAACTCCACCGCCGGGCGTGGGCGCTGGTCGAACCCGTGCTGCGCGGCCACGAGACCGCAGCCGCCGCCGGATACCGCGCGTTGCACGGCACCGGACGCACCAGCAACACACCCGACGAGATCTTCGCGGCAGCCCGGCAGGGCCAGGTCGAGACACTGTTCCTCTGCACCGACACCCCCGCATGGCGCACCCGCACGGACCGCGAGCCGCTGATCCTGCTCACCGACACACCCACCACGAGCGATCAACTCGACCTCGCCGCCGCGGCAACGCTGCGCCACGCCGGCACCGTCTACGCCGTGCCCGCCCCACGCATGCCCGACGCCAACCCGATAGCCGCGACCCTGCGCTACTGACAGAACCGCCCACCCTGCTCGATGTTCAAACCCTTACCTGGACAGGAGGCCACCCATGAGCGATCCCATGTATCACCCGACCACTCCCGAGATCGCCGCGCAGCGCAAAGAGCTCGCACCCGAGACCCACGACGCGTTCGAAGCGTTCACCCGTGCCGTGTTCGCCGATGGTGCGCTGCCCGAGAACACCAAGCAACTCATCGCCGTAGCCGCCGCCCGCGCCACTCAATGCCCCTAGTGCATCCAAGGACATACCCGCCTGGCTTCACGCAAGGTCGCCAGCCCGCAGGAGATCATGGAGGCGATCTGGGTGGCCGCCGCGATGCGCGCTGGAGGCGCCTATGCGCACTCCACCCTGGCGCTGTATGCGCTCACCCATCAACGCGAACCTTCCCTCAGCTGGATACGCACACCCTTGAACCTCTCCCGTTGACGACGGTCGGGCACGGCACCGCCTCCCAAACGGAGCTGGCGGGTCTGCTGACCACTGCCGGCCTGCGCCTGCTGGTCGATGTACGCCGCTACCCGGGCAGCCGCGCGCACCCGTACACCGGCCGGGAGGCACTCGCCCGCTGGCTGCCCGCCACCGGCATCCGGTATCGCTGCGACGAGCGGCTGGGCGGCCGTCGGTGCCTGCCGGCCGATTCACCGGACACGTGGTGGCGGGTAGACGCCTTCCGCGCCTACGCATCCCACATGCGCACCACGCAGTTCCAGGAGGCCGCGGAGGAACTGATCGGCGACCTGCGTGCCGGCCCTACCGCGATCATGTGCAGCGAGACGCTCTGGTGGCGTTGTCACCGCCGTCTGATCGCGGACCACCTGACCGCAGTCCGTGGATGCACGGTGTGCCACCTCGATCATCGCGGCCGGCTCACCGGCCACTGGGTAGCCCCCGGTGCACGGCTTAGCTCAGCTGGCGTGTTGGTGTGTGACGCACCGTAGACATCGTCCGATCCGGCGCAGCACCGCCGGCCATGGCAGCGGCCCAAACGTGAGGTCGCCCAACAGCCGCGTGACGGTTATGCCGGTCATCGTGGCGCCACGGTCGGCGTTCACGGTCAACAGGTCGAAAGTCGACGCCTCCGTGGGAGACGCGTCAGCGATCAGCGCCTCGACGAGGTGTCCGGCACACCGCGAAGCTTCTCGCCCGGCCAGAACCTCAACACACCGCCTGCGCCACACACCGTCGCTCCGCCCGGTCTGCGGCCGTGGCGCATGCTCCGTTCGGTGCTCGCCTCAGGCCGGACCCGCGTGCCCGGCGACGAGCGGAGTATCCAGTCCCACACGGCCGAGCTTGGCCGCCCCGCCGGGGGAGTCCAACGCCGTTGCCTTTCCCGGCAGCGGCTCGGCGAAGAACCGGGCGTTGTCCGCGGTGAACACCGACCACTGCGCGGGAAGGTCGTCCTCGTAGTAGATCGCTTCCACCGGACAGACCGGCTCGCACGCGCCGCAGTCCACACACTCGTCGGGGTGGATGTACAGCGCCCGGTCTCCTTCGTAGATGCAATCCACCGGGCATTCCTCGACACAGGCCCGGTCGACGACATCGATGCAGGGCTCCGCGATCACATACGTCACGCCGACCTCCTCGGTGCACGGGTGAAGTGCTCAACGATTTTAGACTATCAGCATCAGTTCTATTATGATGGTGGGGTGAGCAATGACGATCGAGCGGATGTGCGTAGCCAGACGCATGGGGCGTTGGCCGTCGCCAGTCGGCTACGACTACTGGACGCGCTGCGTGCCGCCGACGGCCCGCTCGACGTGCGTGAGCTGGCCGCGGCGTGTGGCCTGCACGTCACCACGGCCCGCTTCCATCTGGACGTCCTCACTGACGCCGGGCTGGTGACCAGCCGGGCCGTCCAGTCCGGTACACGCGGGCGACCTCGACGGCTCTATCTGCCGGCCAGCCGCGCCGTCGCCGGCGGGCAGACCGGCTACGAACTGCTGTCCGGGATCCTCGCCGCGCGTTGGGCCGGGGACAGTGAGCAACGGGCGCGGCGGGCCGAACAGGCCGGCTGGGATTGGGCCGGACACCAGGAACCGGGACCGGCGGTTCCCGCCGCGACGCTGGCCGAGGCGGCGGTACACGTGAACGCGGTGTTCGCGGAGTTGGGCTTCGAGCCCGATCTCGTCCGCGACGGTGACAGCCTGGAGATCCGGCTGCATGCCTGCCCGTTCCGCGCGGTCGCTATAAAACACCCGGACGTCGTCTGCTCGATGCATCGGGGTCTGCTGCGGCGGGCTCTGGCCGACGTTGATGCCCCGCCCGCCGCGGTCAGTCTGCAACCGTTCGTCCAGCCGCATCTGTGCCTCGCCCGGATCACTCCCGTGACCGCGCCGTCCCCCGGGCGACAGATCCCGCCGTCGACCGGCTCCGGAGGCAAGCCGTGACCGCTCGCCTGGCTGCCGTGGTGCTTCTCGCTGTCCCGTTCGTCTGGCTCGGCATGGTCCTGGCGATCTCGTTCCTGGAGACCCCGTTGAAGTTCCGGGCGCCGGGCATCACCCTGCCGCTCGGGCTCGGCATCGGCCGGCTGGTCTTCCGGGCGCTCAACGCCGCGGAACTCCTCCTCGCCGCCGCGCTCACACTGGCGGTGCTCACGAGCACTGCCGGCAGATCCACCATCGCGGGCGTCCCGACGACCGTGCTGATCGGGCTCTGGGCGCTCCTGGTCGTCCAGGTGGCGGTGTTACGCCCCCGCTTGGACCGTCGTGCCCACCAAATCATCGGCGGGCAGGTACCACCACGATCGCGTCTTCACCTGGCCTACATCGCCGCCGAATGCGCCAAAGTCATTCTCCTGCCCACGCTCGGGATCGTGGTCGCCCTACGGCTCATGCCATGAGTCCGCCACCCGATGCCGGGTCCCCCGGCCAGCGCGCCGACCGCAATCCGCACGGTCCAGCGACCATCGGCCCGGCCGTGTTCAACCACCACGACGATCCCGTCACCTGGACCCATGGACGTCAACGTTTGCCCCGGGCGTGCGCGATGCGCCATCCGATCAGGCAGTCGAGACAACAGCACGGCAACGCTGTGAGAAAGGCCCACGCCATGACCGCAGAACTCCACCGGCAGCCACTGACCAGCGGCGCGCTGCCCAGCCAACTGGTCGACCTGGACCCCGCCGAGACCCAGGAATGGCGGGACTCCCTCGACGCGGTCGTAGAACACGCCGGAGCCGATCGGGCCCGGTATCTGATGCTCAGCGTGCTGCAGCGGGCCCGCGAACAGCACGTCGGCGTTCCCGGACTGCACAGCAGCGACTACCTCAACACCATCCCGCCGCAGCTGGAGCCGGTGTTTCCCGGCGACGAGGACATCGAACGGCGCATCCGCGCCTACATCAGGTGGAACGCCGCGATCATGGTGCACCGGGCGCAGCGACCCGGGATCGGGGTCGGCGGGCACATCTCCACCTACGCCTCGGCCGCGTCGCTGTACGAGGTCGGGTTCAACCACTTCTTCCGCGGCCCCCACGCCCAGGGCGGCGGCGACCAGATCTACTTCCAAGGCCACGCCTCCCCGGGCATCTACGCACGGGCCTTCCTCGAGGGCCGACTGACCGAACATCAGCTCGACGGGTTCCGCCAGGAGCTGTCGCATCCCGGCGGCGGCCTGCCGTCCTACCCGCATCCGCGGCTGATGCCCGGCTTCTGGCAGTTCCCGACCGTCTCGATGGGCCTCGGCGCGATCAACGCCATCTACCAGGCCCGGTTCAACCGCTACCTGCACCACCGCGGGATCACCGACACCAGCCGCCAGCGGGTGTGGGCGTTCCTCGGCGACGGCGAGATGGACGAGATCGAAGCGCTCGGCGCGATCGGCGTGGCCGCCCGCGAGAACCTCGACAACCTCACCTTCGTCATCAACTGCAACCTGCAGCGCCTCGACGGCCCGGTCCGCGGCAACGGCAAGATCATCCAGGAGTTGGAGGCGTACTTCCGCGGCGCCGGATGGAACGTCATCAAGGTGATCTGGGGCCGGCAGTGGGACCCGCTGCTCGCCGCGGACACCAACGGCGCGCTGCTCAACCTGATGAGCGTCACCCCGGACGGCGACTACCAGAGCTACAAAGCCGCATCCGGGGCGTTCGTACGGGAACACTTCTTCGGCCGTGACCCGCGCACCGCCGCAATGGTCGCGGACATGTCCGACGACCAGATCTGGGGACTCACCCGCGGCGGCCACGACTACAAGAAGCTGTATGCGGCGTACCAGGCCGCCGTGACGCACACCGGCCAGCCGACCGTGATCCTGGCCAAGACCATCAAGGGCTGGACACTCGGGTCGCACTTCGAGGGACGCAACGCCACCCACCAGATGAAGAAACTCACCCTCGACGACCTCAAGGGCTTCCGGGACCGGCTACATCTCGAGATTCCCGATACGGCACTCGACGAGATACTGCCGCCGTACTACCGCCCGTCCGACGGTTCCCCGGAGCTGGAGTATCTGCACGAGCGTCGCCGTGTCCTGGGCGGCTATCTGCCGGACCGTCCCACGCGAAACCTGCGCCTCGCCCTGCCCGGCGCCGGGGCGTACGCGGTCGCCGCCCGCGGTTCCGGCCGGCAGCAGGTCGCCACGACGATGGCGTTCGTCCGGTTGCTGAAGGACCTGATGAAGGACCCGCACATCGGTCACCGGTTCGTGCCGATCATCCCGGACGAGGCCCGCACCTTCGGCCTGGACGCCCTGTTCCCGTCCAAGAAGATCTACTCCCCGCACGGACAGCACTACCTGTCCGTGGACCGGGAACTCATGCTCAGCTACCAGGAGGACACCCAGGGCGTCCTGCTGCACGAGGGCATCACCGAAGCCGGCGCCACCGCGTCCTGGACCGCGGCCGGGACCTCCTACGCCACCCACGCCGAACCCATGATCCCGATCTACATCTTCTACTCCATGTTCGGGTTCCAACGCACCGGCGACGGCCTGTGGGCGGCCGCCGACCAGATGACCCGCGGCTTCCTGCTCGGTGCCACCGCCGGCCGGACCACCCTCAACGGCGAGGGACTGCAACACGAAGACGGCCACTCGCTGCTTCTGGCCGCCACCAACCCCGCCTGCGTCGCCTACGACGCCGCGTTCGCGTTCGAACTGGGCCACATCGTCCGCGACGGCCTGCGCCGCATGTACGGCGAAACCCGCAACGGTGAGGACGCGAACGTCTTCTACTACCTGACCCTGTACAACGAACCCATCACCCAGCCCGGCCAGCCGGCCGACACCGACGTCGACGGCATCCTCGCCGGCATGCACCTCTACAGCACCGCCGAGGAAACCGGCTGCCCGCGGGCGCAGATCCTGGCCTCCGGCATCGCCGTGCAATGGGCGCTGCAGGCACAACGGCTGCTGCGCGACGACTGGGGCATCGCCGCCGACGTCTGGTCGGTGACGTCCTGGACCGAACTGCGCCGCGAGGCCATCGCCGCCGACGCCTGGAACCTCACCCACCCCGACCGGCCACGCAGAATCCCCTACGTCACCCGCCGGCTGACCGAGGCGCCAGGCCCCGTCACCGCCGTGTCCGACTGGATGCGAGCCGTCCCCGACCAGATCGCACCGTTCGTGCCTGCCACCTGGTCCTCCCTGGGCACCGACGGCTTCGGGCACTCCGATACCCGCGGGGCGCTGCGCCGCCACTTCCACGTCGACGCACCCTCCATCGTGCTGCGGGTCCTCTCCCAACTCGCCGACCGTGGAGAAATCGACGCGTCCTCGCCCGCTAGGGCGATTGAGCTGTACCGGCTGAATGAAATCGATGCGGCCACGCCCGGCAGCACCGAAGGGTCCGTCGAGTAGGGAAGGGGCCGGCCCAGCTGTGATTCGCCGGATGTCTCACCGAGGCGACAAGCAGCTCGGGCTGGCCCGATGGGGGTGTGCGCCCAACGTGTGCATGCAGTGTCGCGGCGATGGAGCGGAATCATCCGCTGCGGCGCGAAGCCGCTCAGCAGCAGCGGCAGTCGGCGACGGCGGTCAGGGGTGTCGCAGGTGTGCCAGCGCCATGCCGATCGGGATGCTGACAGCCAGCACGAGCAGCAGCGTCCGGTGGACATGGCCGACCAGCGCTGACACCCCACCGGCGGCCGAGCTAGTAGCCGAACCCGCACCGGGTCGTGCGACGCAGAAGGCGATCGCCAACGCGATGACCAGCAGCGCCGAGCCGAAATCGACCGCCAAGGGTTCACCGGTCAGGGTTCCACCGATCACCAGGGCGTTGCCCACGTTCCAGCAGCCGATCTGTGCCCAGCTGCCGCTCGGCGCTATGACCTCGGGTCCCCGGATCCGGGCCTGGCTCATGGCGCACTGCGTCACGCCACCGACCAGCACCAGATAGGCCGCGAGCTAGCTGCCGTGCGCCAGATCGAGTGGCTCGGTGACCGCGGCGACCAGGCCACCGATCACCACCGAACAGACGCCGATCGCGGTCAGGACGGTTGCCGGGTTCGGCTGTGAACCGCGCCGCGGGGCGGGCGGCGACGTCGCGCTCAACTGCTGCGCCGGCCGGTTGCTCGGCCTGCCGGGTGGTCGGCCGAGGCGGTCACTCCCGTCGGTCGGTGACGACGCTCAGCAAGACCGCGGAGTCGTCGACCGCGGTCAGGTCATGGCGGGCCGGTGGGATGATCAGATAGTCACCTGTGGCCGCTTCCCAGGAGTCGTCGCCGGCACTCAGACGTACCCGCCCGGCCAGGACCTGCAGCGTTGCCTCACCGGGGCTCTCGTGCTCGCCGAGCCTCTGGCCCGCCGCTAGGGCGAGCACCGTCTGACGCAGGGCATGTGTCTGCCCGCCGTGGATCGTGCGGGCGCTACGCCCGGCCGACGAGGCATGAGCCGCGGCGGCTTGCTCCTCGGCCAGGGCGGTCAACGACAGGGCATCCATCAGGATCCTCCAACAGCGCTCAGGTGGGCCACGCACCGGTCTGGTTGAACAAAGGGGTCGAGTCGGTCGACCGTGATGGGCGAGGCCCACGACTGCATCGCGCCCTGCATCAGGCCCAGGTGTGCCGGGCACACGACGTCGGGCCGACTGATCGCGAGCTCGAAAAACGGGCAGTGCCGCAGATCGATCTGTGGCCGGTCGCCACCGGCGGGTCGCTCGGGTGCGAAGCCTAACTCGTCGAGCAACCGCATCAGCCGCTCAACAGATTCATCCGGGTCGGGTGCTTCGTCCGGTGCGGTGGCGTCGATGATGGCGGACGCATGGTGACGTCCCCAGAGGCGTCCGGTCGCCAAGACCCGGCTGCTCGGATCTGGATCGGCCGCGATCACCTCGGCGAGTACTTCGGCGAGCACCCGGAAATGCCGGGGACCCATCGGATCCATGCGCCGTACCGCATGGAACAGTTGCGGTGGACGTCCCGGGCTGCGGGAGTCGGTGGTGGTGCGCTCGACCCGACCGTCACTGACCAGGCTCTCGAGATGAAACCGTGCGGTGTTGACGTGGATCCCGAGCCGTTCGGCGATTTCGGCGACAGCCATCGGGCTGCGCGCGTCCCGCAGCAGCCGCAATACCTGTCCGCGGCGGCCTGCCGCGTGCTGGCCCGGCTCCGGCGACGTCATGGCATTTCCTCCACCTCGGTTCGGCGCGGCGGGCCGACCACCATCATCGTGATCGTGGGGCGAGCCGTGCTTGCGGCCCCACCGGATGATCGCCGTGCACCGGCACGACCGGGAAGCAGCAGCGAGCAGGAAACCTTCTCGGGCAGATAAGGCATCAGGTGGCTCGCGAGGTCGTCTTGGAAGGCGATCACCGCCGCCGATGAACCAGCCTGCAGGGCCCGTGGTGCACCACTCGTCGGGTTGGAGGTAAGGAACGAATGACCTCGTACGCGCGGTCCACGGGGCATCCGTCGGCGCGCACGGTCCACAAGCCCCGCGCACGGCTGGAGAATCGCGCACCTCATGATCCAGAGTTTACACAAGACCTGGTTGTAGAAACTATGGAGCGGGAGAATCGCGATGTCATCGCCGACCGTAAGTGAGCTGGGTTCAGGCGTCGCTGCGTCGGCCGGTCATCGCGTCGCTGGGTGACGAGCTACGGACATGGCGGCGAGTCCGGCGCCGTTGAGCGCGGCGGTCCATGGTGCGACCGCAGACCGCACCGGGATCCGCAGGTTCGCGGCGATCTTCACCATCAGGGTGGGAGTCATGGCGCCGTCGCCCACCACCATGAGGCCGCGGGTCAACGCGGCGGGGACCAGGGCCTCGACGGCCGGGTCCTGGCGCAGCTCATCGATCATGCGGGTGGTGGCGTGGGCGAGGAGTTCGGTGGGTGCACCGCGCTTGAGGTCGCGGGTGCCGATGTCCGTGCGATGCGCCGCCAGGACTCTGCCGTGCCGCAGCGCCGCTACCTCGATGATTTCAGCGCCGACGTCGGCGATGACGAGGCTGCCGGCGCCGGCGCCGGCGCCGATGGCTGCCGCGCGTACGGTGTCGATGAACACCAACCGCGACGGGGCGAACACCGCTGCGGCGACCTGGCGCAGCGCGTCCTGCTCCGTCGCGCTGGCCAGCACGGGCCGGCAGACGACCACGACCGAGCCGGCCGGGATCGGGTCGCGGTACCGGCGGATCAGCCCTGCCAGCACATCGATACAGCCGGATCTGTCGGCGACGCGTCCCCGGCGTACCGGAGCGTGGGAGGTGCCGACGGTGTCGCCGCTCGGGCAGCTCAAGCCGCCGCGGCCGGCCACCCACACGTGGGTTTGGCCACTGCCGAGGCTGACGGCTATCGCGGTGGGCGAGGTCTCGGCACTCGCCCGGGTATCGGCGGGTGCCGCGCCCGCCGGGCCGCTGGAGGATTGCTGGCCGGAGACCACCGTGGTGGATACGGACATGCCGACCTCATTTCTACCGACGCTCGGATAGGACGGTCTCGCCGCGCCCGGCGGCGTGCGCAAGACCGCGAGTTTGTTACACCTGGCAGGTGGCACATCGTTGAGCGGTTGGTGAACCCTGTAGACGATGAGCGGTGATGCTGCAGCCACACTGTTGGCATATGCCGTAGGTGCCGTGGGCCATGCGTCTGAGCGCGGCTTGGATGTCGTCGACGGCATATCGCGCCGCGGCAAGCCGCGTCCGCGCCAACTCCTGCGACATGACGTCGTCCAGCGCCTCGGTCGACGGCGCGGCCACGCACCGCCCGAACGCCTGATGCAACTGGTGGACCGTTAGGTCCCAGGTGAGGGCAATCGCATCGCGGCGCCGGTCGGCGAACACCCGTGGCGTCGGGTCCGACCGTCCGCGACGCAGCGGCGTGGCCGCGCCGCCCGGCCGGACGAATCTGGCATCGACGGTGGGGCTGGAGGTCACCGCTCTCGTCGTCATCATGTGTCTCCTCACCTGCGGGACCGCTGTGTCAAGCGTGCGGGACTCATCGGGTAAGCGCAGGAGCCGTCACGGGCAGAACGACCGACGTTGACCCTTCCGGTGCCCGGCAACCTCAGCGACCGGGTGCGAACGACCCGGTGCGGACGGCCGTGCGGCGCCAGGTGAGGCCGCTGTGGCGTCAGCACGCCGGCGACGACGATCGGGACATGCGCTGATCGGTCACCTGGGGTGTCGCGGTGCCGCGTGCGATCAAGGGGAGCCGACACCGGCCATGGTCAGGAACTCCTCGCGGGCGCGGGCGTCGTCGCGCAGACGTCCGAGGAACGCGGAGGTGATGCTGCGGGCGCCTGCGGCGTGTGCGCCTCGCATGGTCACGCACAGGTGTTCGGCTTCGATGACGACCCCGACGGCTCCGGGCCGCAGGTGGGTGTCGAGCCAGACGGCGATCTGTCGGGTGAGGCGCTCCTGCAGCTGGGGGCCGTGGGCGAACAGTTGCACCACCCTGGGGAGTTTCGACAGCCCGACGATGCGGTCGCCGGGCAGGTAGCCGACGTGGGCGACGCCGACGAACGGCAGCAGGTGGTGTTCGCACACCGACCGGATCGGGATGTCGCGGGTCACGACGAGTTCGTCGTATCCCTCGTCGTTGGCGAACGTGGTGAAGGCGAATTCGCGTGGGCTCAGCAGTTCGGCGTAGGCGCGCGCCATCCGAGCGGGTGTCTCGGCAAGCCCACCGGCTGTCAGGTCGACACCGAGGGCGGTGAGGAACGTGGCGGCGGCAAGTTCCGCGGCGACCAGATCCTTGTCCGGTCGCCGTTGACCGACGCGCAACGCAGCGGTGGTGGTCATGGTGCTCCCTTCGCACGCCGCCGTGCGCAGACACGACTGTCATTGACCGAACTGGCATGGGCACGTGGGCGGCGCCACCGGCGGACGCGGCACGACTCCGTATGCGGGGACGACAGTGTCGCTCTACCTGGCAACCGAATCGCCGATCATCGTGTCGGTCAGAATGAACGGGGCTCGGTCGATGGGCGTGGCCCTGCGAGCGGTGGGCAGGCCCTCTCGTCGGATGCCGCTGGTCGAGCGGCGCCCGGCATTCACCATGCAGACCCGCACTGACGCCCGGACTCTTGTTGCATCGTCCGCGGGCGCGGTCACCGGTCGGTCTGTGAGCGGGCCGCCGCCCTATGGCTGTGGTGGTCGTCGATCATTGGTCCACCGGGTGTGGTCGGTGATCCAGATGGCCGCGCTCACGCCGGCCACACCGACCGCGATGAGCGCGATTCCGAGGCTGGTCGTCAACACCGCCAAGCCCATGATCAGCACGGCTGCGATCAGCCAGGTGCGTGGAGTCATGCCGCGCCACTTGTGCGGGCGGCTCTGCATGGCATGGCCGAATCGATCGGCGAACTCGGGGTCTTCTGACCGCAGTCCGCGTTCGATCTCCGTCAACCTGCGCTGTTCTGCGTCGCTGAGCATGCTGCTCCTTTCCGACTGGCGACCGTCCGCAACGACCTACCGTGCAGCCCGCCTCGTGGCGTCTCCGTTTGATGTGACCGGTGCAGGCGGCGGACGCGAGCCGCCGCCTGCCGATCCGTCGTTTGTCCACGGACAGCATCCGGCTTGACCTGATCCCATCGACAGGGCCGACAACAGCAAACTGCGAAAGTCGGACCTGCCGAACCACAGCAAACCGCCCGTCACACCTCATACCCGGTCGGTGGACGCGAGCCCGGGCCGAGCCCGACACATCGATATGACGGCACGCCGTCAATCCCCGTCGTGGATCGCCGGAACCACCATCACCGGGCACGGGGCGTGCTCGATCAGGTTCCGCGACGTCGAGCCCATCACCAGCCCACGGAAGCCCCCCAGTCCCCGGGAGCCGACGACCAGCAGGCCGGCCGACATGCGGCGGACGAGGGCGATCAACGCCGCGGCGACGGAATCGCCCGGCACGACCTCGGTACGGTACTTGACGTCCGGATAGCGCGCGCCGACGCCGAGCGCGCCTGCCGCAGGATCGCCGACCGTGACCCAGAACCCGGGGTCGCCCGCCGCGATCGCACCCGCGGAGCTGCTGCGCGCCGGCTGATGATGGGCCAGGATCAGCTCGACGTCGCGTAGTTGCGCCTGCGCGAAGGCGACCTCTGCCGCCCTGTTGGCCCCGGGTGAACCATCGGTGCCGAGAACGACCGGCGCGTCATCGCAAGGGGTGTCGCCGCGCACGACCACGACCGGGCAACACGCATGCGCTGAGGCCTGGGCAGCCACCGAGCCCGCCAAGAGCCCGGCGAACCCGCCCAGGCCGCGATGACCAACGACGAGCAGCTCAGCGTCGCGTGAGAGGTCGACCAGCACCCCGCCAGGCGAACCGTCGATCAGGCGAGTGGTCACCGACAGGGAAGGATGATCGGCGCGGGCCTGCTGTGCGGTTCGCGCCAACAGGTCCAGCATCGCCGCCCGCGGCCCTTGATCGTGCTGATCGTACGGGGCGTGGAAGGGCGGCCCGATCACCTGCCAACCGAAGGCATGCACGATGCGCAGGCCACAGCCGCGCCGCACGGCCTCCCACGCGCCGTAGTGAACCGCGGACCGGGCTGTCGCCGAACCGTCGAAGCCGACTACCACGAGCCTGCTCATCGCAAGACCTCCACCACTGCGCTGGTGCCGAGCGAACGTCCGCGCGGCAGGGAGCACGACACGACGTTCAAGTCGGCGTTGCCGGCGGGCGCCTTGTGGGCCCGGCCGACGTCGCCGCCCGTCGCGGGACATGAGACGCGATGGCTCGGCGCAGCGGCGAGCAGTGATGCCGGTCGATGCATATAGAAATGCATGATGATCCCCTTCTTCTGGACGTGTGTCGAAGACGGTCGGGCGTGGTCTCCGTTCCTCGCTCCGGCGCGGTGTCTCCGCAGCGCCCGCCAGAGCCTGATTGGCGGCTGCACCGCAGCTCGGTGCGACCGGCAAGGACTCGGATGGCCGGCGTCGCCGTAACCAGCCCTGCGCCGAAAGTCCGGGACGGCCCTGCGGTGGACTCTCGTCCCCGCCCGGGTTTGCCCAACCCGTCCCGCGAGCAAAGACGCGCAGCTTCTGGTGCCAGTCCACCGCGCAGCCGCTCTCCTCAACGATGAATCGGTTTGCCCTGTGCGCACAGGGTCGGCGACGGACACATTGGTGGCCCCGGATTGCCGGTCATGAGCAAGCATCGCCAGAGAAGCGACGAAAGGCGCCCCGGTTCAGACGCCGCTCCGGTCCTGTCCGGCTGGGCGGCACCGGGCAGATTGCCGCCCGTCGGCAACCAAGCGAGTCCAGATTGGTGCTGCGCCCACCTGCCCTGCCGGCGTAGGCGCGACGAACATGGTGCCAGATCGCACCGGGCGTGGACCCACCGGCGGAGTTCCGATCAGGTCATTGCCGGTAGCCCCGTCGTCGACCGACGCAGCCTCGCATATCACCTGTCGCTGCCACCGGGCTGGAGGAACGGATGGGCCTCAAGTGCCAGCTACCCGCACTCACCCTCGCCATCGCCCTCATCACGATCGCTGTCGCATTGCTGAACGCCGACAAGATCGGCTTAGGGCTGGTTCTGGGCGTTGTCACGTTGATCTCTGTCCGCTACTACGCGCGTCGCTGCGCCGACAAGTACCTGAGCGACCTGCATCCGGAGCACGGCGACCGAATGGACTAGCTGACACCCCCGGGTGCCAGATGATCACGACACGCCCCGACCGGCGCCGGCGACTGCCTTACATCCTTCACCGGCAGGTACGCGCGGAACGAAACCCAATGAACCTAGAGGAAAGTGGTCTGAGATGCCGAACGTGGCGATCAACGGGCTGGGCCGCATCGGCCGTGCGGCGTTGAGGATCCTGCTGGACGCCGACGGGTTGAACCTCGTCGCGGTCAACGATGTCGCCGACGTCGACAACCTGGCCTACCTGCTCAGGTACGACACCGTCTACGGCCGCTACCACCGCCGGGTCAGCACCGAAGACGGGGCGCTGCTCGTCGACGGTCGACGGATCGCGACGTTCACCGAACGCGACCCGGCGAAGCTGCCGTGGGCCGACCTCGGCGTCGACCTGGTCCTGGAATGCACCGGCGTCTTCAAAACCGAGGACGAGCTGAAGAAGCACCTGCAAGCCGGCGCCTCCTTCGTGATCCTGTCCGCCCCGACATCGTCGGAGGCAGTACCCACCGTGGTGCACGGCGTGAACCGTCCCGACGGCGCACCACAGATCGTTTCCTGCGCCAGCTGCACCACCAATTGCATCACCCCGGTCATCGAAATCGCTCACCGTCACATCGGTGTCCAACGGGCGGTGATGACGACCATCCACGCCTACACCGCCGGCCAACAGCTGGTCGACGGCCCCGCCAAGAGCTTCCGGCGCGGTCGGGCCGGGGCCGCTAACCTCGTGCCGACCTCGACCGGGGCGGCCCGAGCGACCACCCGCGCGGTACCCGAGCTGGCCGACAGGTTCGACGGCATCGCGGTACGCGCACCGATCCCGGTCGGGTCGGTCGCCGACATCGTGTTTGTCGCGAGCCGGCCGACCACCGTTGAGGAAGTCAACGCCGCGTTCCGGCAAGAGGCCACCGACGAGCGCTACCGCGGCATTCTCGGTGTCTCGCAGGATCCTCTGGTCTCCGCCGACATCGTCGGAGATTCACGCGCCGCTGTCATCGACCTGGACCTGACCCGCGTCGTGGACGGCACGCTGGTCAAGGTGATGGCCTGGTACGACAACGAATGGGGCTTCACCCACCAGATGATCCGCGAGGCCCGCAGCACACTCGGTGTAGCCGCATGATGCTCGCCGACCGGACGAGCGGTGTTCCGTGACGCATTCCCTCCCGGAACACCCCGGACGACCTTTGCAGCGCGGGTCGCCGATGGCCGGGCGGTTCCGGCTCACCGCAGCCGTCCCCGGGCCGTCACCAGAACGGGTACGCCGCGCCCGCCGCTACAGTATTTGGGACCGCATATGGCACAAGCCACGATTGTTCTGCCTGCACCCTATCCATTTCGGCTGGATCTGACGGCCTGGGCGTTGCGACGACGCTGGAAGAACACCGTCGACCGGTGGGACGACGGCCAGTACAGCCGCGTCATCATCGCCGACGGACACCCCGCACGGCTGACAGCCGTTCAGGCGACGACCGGCGTCCAACCGACGCTGATGGTCACCGTGGAATCGGCAACACCCATCAGCGAGCGGGCCTTGAACGAGGCCGGCCTGCTCGTCCAGAAGATGTTCGGGCTATCGGTCGATCTGCGGCCCTTCTACGAGCTCGCCGATGACGACCCTGTCATCGGTCCGCTGGTGCAGCGGTTCCGCGGGCTGCGCCCGCCTCGCTTTCCGACCGTCTTCGAGGGACTGGTCAATGCGATCGCCTGCCAGCAGGTGACCCTGGATCTGGGGATCATCGTGTTGAACCGGTTGTCGCAGCGATTCGGGCCGCACCTTGTTGATCACGATGGTGTGCGGCACGCGTTCCCCGCAGCGGCCGACCTGGCCGACGTGGGCGAGGAAGCGATCCGCGAACTCGGGTTCAGCCGCCAGAAGGCGCGGGCGATCCAGCAGCTCGCCGTCCATGTCGTCGACACGAGTGTGGATCTAGAGCGGCTTGAGGGCTTGAACAACGACCAGGCTGTCGCCGCGCTGTCGCGCGTGCACGGCATCGGCCGGTGGTCCGCGGAGTATGTACTGCTGCGAGGACTCGGAAGGCTGGACACCTTCCCGGACGACGACGTCGGGGCGCAGAACAACCTGCAACGATTGTTTCACCTCGCCGGCAAGCCGACCTACGATCGTATCCAGCAGTTGACATCTCCGTGGCGTCCCTACGAGGGCCTCGTCTACTTTCACCTGCTACTGGACAAACTGCGCGCGAACGGCGCGTTATGACCCCTGCCGCCACGCAGCTGACCAGCCGAGACTGCTGACTGCCGCGGCCGTCGTGTCCTACTTCGTCGGTGAGCATACCGACGCCTGTGGTCATCGGGGTCATGCTCACGATCAGTGTGGGACGGGGGTTCGCCAATGAGTACCGCGCCGGGTGGGCCGGGGCAGCGTTGCACGACAACGTCCGGCACCGGGCGGTGGCGGTCCGCAGCAGGATCGCCGGCAGCATCGACGTGGTGCAGGACGAAAATCCCTACGCGATCGCAGTTCCCGGGCGGGCAACAGCGCCGCCCCGGCCAGGTTTCCAGGTTTGAGGCTGGCGGTCGGCGCATTCGTCGGAACATCGATGCGGGGCGAGACCAAAGTCATCCGGCGGTGATCACCTCACGCAATCCATCCACTGCCCGGGCGGGAGATCCTGGCGACGGCACGTCCCAGCGACCGTCGGGCCTTCGGGTCCCATCGCCGTGACACCGCTCATAAAGACGACTTTGAGAGTCCTCTTATCGGTAGGGTCGGTTCGTGCGGCTCAACAGATCCACGGACATCAGTCTTCGCATCCTCATGCTCAGCGCGGTGCGCGACGACCGGCTGACCATCGACGAGCTGGCCGAGGTGCTCGCAGTGCCACGGCACCACCTGGCCAAGGTGGTGCAGCGACTGCAGCATCTGGGACTGCTGGAGACCGTTCGGGGCCGCAGCGGCGGGGTGCGCCTCGCCGGCACCGCGCACACCGCGTCGATCGGCGGGCTAGTCCGGAAGCTGGAGGGCGATACCGAGGTCGTCGACTGCGAGGGCGAGCAGGCCTGCCCGCTGAGCCGGGACTGTCTGCTGCGCGGGGCGCTGCGCCGCGCCCAAGAGGCGTTCTACGCCGCCCTCGACCCGATCACCGTCGGCGATCTGAGCGCCCCGCCCGCCCGGCAAGTACTGCTCAGTCTCGGCCGGCGCTGACCGTTCCATCCGTCACCAGGAGAAACCGATGCTCTCTGCCACCAGCGCCCCGGTCATCGAGGCCACCCTGCCGGTCGTCGGCAAGCACCTCGACCAGATCTCCGGCACCTTCTACGAGACGATGCTCGACGAGAATCCGGAGTTGCTCGACCTGTTCAGCCGTAGTGCGCAGGCCACCGGCGAGCAGCGCAGCGCCCTGGCCGGCGCGGTCGCGGCCTTCGCCGCGCACCTGGTCGGCGCGGGCCCGAAGAGCGTGGTCTTCGACCACATCGTGGAGCGCATCGCGCAGCGGCACTGCGCGCTGGGCATCCGCCCGGAGCAGTACACGATGGTCGGTCGCTACCTGATGGGCGCGGTCGGCGCGACGCTGGGCGACGCAGTCACCCCCGTGGTGGCCGCCGCCTGGGACGAGGTCTACTGGCTCTTCGCCGCTCGGCTTATCGGCCGCGAGGCCCGTCTGTATGCCGAAGCCGGGGTGGATGACGCCGACCCGTGGCGCGACTACCTGGTAGCGAAGAAGATCGCCGAAGCGCACGACACGATGTCGTTCATCCTGACCCCCGTCGACGGGCTCCCGGCCCCCGCTTTCCTGCCCGGCCAGTATGTGACCGTCGCCGCCGACCTGCCGGACGGCAGCCGCCAACTGCGGCAGTACTCGCTCTCCCAGGCGGCCAGCGGCGGCACCCTGCGGATCACCGTGCGGAGGGTACGCGGCAGCGATGGCGCCCCGGACGGCGTGGTTTCGACCTTCCTGCACGACCAGGTCGACGCCGGCGACCGGCTGCGGCTGAGCCACCCGTACGGCGACCTCACCCTGCGCGACAGCGCGGCGCCGCTCGTCCTGGTCAGCGCCGGGGTGGGCATCACCCCGATGGCCGCGATCCTGGACCACGTGGCCCGCACCCAGCCGACCCGGCAGGTCACGATCGTGCACGCCGACCGCAGCGCCGAACGCCACCCGCTGCGCCTGGAAATGGCCGGCCACGGCTCGCGGCTGACGTCCTGCACCACCTTCGTCTGGTACGAGCAGGCGAGCGACGTCCCGGACGCGTACCACGGTTTCGTCGACACCGACGTCATCCCGCTGCACCCTGACGCGGAGGTCTACCTGTGCGGCCCGGTGCCGTTCATGCAGAGCGTCCGGGCTGGGCTGCACCGCCGCGGGATCAGCGATGGCCAGATCCGCTACGAGGTCTTCGGCTCCGAACAGTGGCGCGCCACGCCGAAGCGCGCGACCGCCCAATTGGCTACCACGGCCTGAACGCGCCGAACTCACGGGTGGAGCGGGTCGGCGGCGTAGTAGCAGTTCCGGCTCGCTCGGACTACGCGATGGCCGACAGCGCAGCCCAGCTGGCGAAGCCGAGCAGGGCCAGCCCGGCCCCCGCACCCGTGATGGCACTCGTGGCGACGGCGGTAGTTCGGGAGACGAGGACGGCTCCGACCGCGACACCAGTCAACAGCGCCCCCAGCGCCACCAGGGACGGGCTTTTCAGGACCGGTGCCATCGGCCAGAAGTGCACGCCTACCACCAGGCAGACCCACGCGGCGATGTACTCGCCGCCTCCGTAGAGGGCGATCACGGCGGCGCCTATCCAGGCGATGCCGAACTCGACGCCGACGATGATGGCGTACCGGCGCATGGCGCCCGGTTCACCCAGCGCCGAACCACCTGAGCAATTCCGCCACGCGTACACCGCACCGACCACGGCGACGATCAAACTCAGCACCGCGCCCACGATCAGCGGTGACCGCCACCCCGGCGGAGGCTTCTCCTGCGCCCACCCGAACCAGCAGGACGCGAAGACACCAAGGACCAGAGCGGACATCGCGCCGTCGCGTGCGTACTGCATCGCAGGATCTCCCATCGGTCGCCTTCGTAACGGTTGAGCGGGACGGGCGAACTCGAGCTACCGCTGAACCCGGCTACCCACGTACGCAACTCGAGTGAAACGCGTCGAGGGCCAAGAGATCTGGTGTCGATGAGTGGCGACACCCCCTGTGCGCGTGGGATCAGAGCTGGTCCGAGGGCACCGCGGAGGTGTCGATCACCTGCGTGACAGCAAGCCGCGGTGTTCGCGGTGGCGGCCCGTGCTGTTCCGGATCGGCGATCCCCAGCCGCAGGGCGAGGTACGGGTGGCCGAGGCCGGCGAGCAGGTGCCGCAGGGTGTGCCAGGTGGCGGCGACCTCGACGACACCGCAGAGCGGCACCACTGACACGCCGATGGTGGTGGCGGTCAACCACGCCGCCGACAGTGCCTCTCCGGCACGCAGCCAGTCCTGCGGTCCGTCCCCGTCGCCGAACAGCAGCGCGTAGACCGCGGCTCGGTCGTGCCCGGCGCCGACCGGCAGTGTCCCGGGCCGGCCGAAGTCGCGACTGGGCACGGTGGTCTGCGTGGGGTGCTCGGGCAGCACACTGTCGGGGAGGCCGGCGCCCGACAGCCGGGCACGGCCGGTCCAGTAGGTCAGTTCCGCGGCGATCTGCGGGTCGCCGGCTTCCATCGTCGCGGCCCGGCCTGCCGCGGAACCCAGGTCCGCCACGTTGTCGGAGGAGAGGATGTGCAGGCTGCCTTCCGCGCAGGCCGCGGCCGCGATGGCCCGCAACCCCGCCTCGGGTATGGACCGCTCGCTCACTGGCCGCCGGTCGGTGTGCCGGATGCGTATCGCGTGCGCCAGGCGCAGGGCCTCCATCGTCACCGGAGTCCGGTCGTGCATCACGAGCGTGGCCAGCAGGTCCGGATCGTTTGCTTCCGGTAGCCGGGCCACGTGCGCCGACCAGCCGTCAGCGGCGAGTGCGATCCGGGCGTGGTGCAGGGCGGCCCCGCAGCTGAGCATCAGCTGCCGGCCCTGAGGGTCTCCGGCCGTCAGCTGGCGGCTGCGGGTGGCGAACAGGTCCAGTCGTTCCGGGTGTACCCGCCACAGCCACGGTTGGGTGTTGAGGATCGACGGCGCATTCCCGGCTGCGGTAGCAGCGTCGGTGAACGCGACAGCAGGCAGCCGGTCGACCGCCGTCGCCTCATGTCTCATACTCAGGCCTCCTGAGCGTTCGTATGCGGCGGACCGCCGACGTTCACCCGGCGGCGGCGTGGGGTCGAACCAGGCACCTTCGGCACCGGGTCACGGGCTGTTCGGGCGCCGCGTAGAAGGTCACTGAGGACGGCTGCCTGGCTGTGCTCGACGTCTCGGGTGGCCGTCAGGAGCGTGACGGTCCTCGTGCGGGTCAGTTCCCGGAGCCGGTCGATGGCGGCTGCTGGTCGGGCGTCGCGGAGTTCGACCAGGTAGCGGTCCCGGAACTCGGTGAAGCGTTCCGGTCGGTGGCCGTACCAGCGGCGCAGTGGCGTGGACGGCGCGATGTCCTTCACCCACTCATCGAGATGGACCGCAGCCTTGGTCAGACCGCGTGGCCACACCCGGTCGACCAGCACCCGGGCGCCGTCATCGGGTGAGGGATCATGGTAGACCCGGCGGAGCCTTACCTGCCTTTCCATCGGTCCTCCTCGATGGGGATCGCTCGCGGATTGCCACACGGACCGCGGTGCGAGGTGTCGTCGCCAATGCTCGCGCCATGCCCTCGTCGCGGGACAGGTGTGTGGCCAGCACCTAGCGCGGTGACAGATTGCCGGGTCCCGGCAACGCCGGGCGCGATGGTTGCCCTACCCCGGCATCAGCTCGACCTGGTGGTGTCTCACCGGAAGGGGCCAGGCGGAGGCCGATCACCGCGGCGGGGGATCGGTCCGGCGGCTCCGCGCGAAACGCGAGCGATGATCGGGTGCGAATTCCGTGTGCCGGCCACGTCCACGCGGTGTCGGCAGACCCGACGATGGCTGGCCGGCCAGAGGCTGACGGGATTGGTGGTGTAGGCGACCGTCCGATTCGCTGGCCCGCGCCGCGGTGTCGTGAGCGCCGTAGTGCCGAGCATCGGCAAGTTGCGGCACCCGACCTGACCGGCGACGGCACCTGTGCCGGACCGGACCGACGGCAATCATTGATGGTGATCGAGGCGACGTCGGCTCGATAACAGAGTGGTCCGGCCGGCGGTCGTCGCTGCAGAGCAGTGTCCATGAACAGGGCAGAACGAGGGCCACGTGGCCACGATCCAGCAGTTCCATGCCGCGCAGCCCCGTCACCCGTCACCGCATCGATACTTGAGGAGTCGCAGATGAGTATTGCCCAACGAACCGCAGAAACGACCTGGGAAGGCTCGTTGACCGCCGGCGGCGGAGTGATCCGCTCGGGGAGCGACGCACTCGACGGGCTGGACGTGACCTGGGCGGCGCGCACGGAGACGCCCGGCGGCAAGACCAGTCCCGAGGAATTGGTTGGCGCCGCTCACTCGTCCTGCTTCGCGATGGCACTCACGCTGCTGCTCGGCAAGGCCCACACGCCACCGGATCGCCTCAACGTCGCGGCAACGGTGACCCTGGACGACGTCGACGGCGTACCGACCATCGTCTCCTCCACGCTGCGCGTGGACGGCTGGGTGCCCGGGCTCGACGCGGCAGGCTTTCAGAAGGTAGTGGACGACGCAGCCGCATTGTGCCCCGTCTCACGGCTGTTCGCCGGTGCTCGGATCAGCGTCGAAGCCACCCTGCAGCCGAGCTGATTCACGCCAGTCACCCAGGCGGCAGCGAACCACCTCGACATGATTGGCCGTGCGGGCGGCGGACCTGGTTAGGCCGTACCCGTTGTCGGGGTCGCATCCCGGGCGGTGGCACTCAGGACCGGGTGCTGAGGGTCCCGTGCTTGCGGACGGTCGGCAACCACGCGCCCTGGTGTTGACCGGTGCGGCCCGCTGCCATCGCGTTCAGGGCGGCACAGGCTGGACAGACGGGTGGTTCTTCTGGAACGAGCCGGGAGGCCGACGGTGACAAGTCACATGCTGACCCTGGCAGCGGGCCGCGTGCGGCCGCCCCGAGGAACGGTGTTCGACCGCCCGGTTGCCCCGGGGACGCGCCGGTCGCATCCGACATCGACCGGCGATCATGACAGTGGCGGGACTCGGCTGTGGAACGTCGAGCACGGTGTCCACGCCGCGCCACGCGCCGTCTATGCGCTGAGCCGGCAGCCCTTCACCGCGGGCGGAAGTCACCGTAGATGGCCACCGCCCGCACCGTGGCAGTGCCACACCCACCCAGCCGGTCTGGCGGTGGTTGGCATCCGTAGCCGCTACTCGAGCTGTGAAAGGACCATTGAGGTGACCAGCACCGTGCAGGATCCGATCGACCTGCTCCGCACCAGCTTGGAGGAGCAGTTCCAACGGAGCACCGACCAACTCGCCGAGCTCACCGTGCGCAGCCGGCAGCGGAGCCACGGCGGCTACGACCACGACACTCTCGCCGCGCTCATCGCGTCGGCCCGCCAGGCGGTGTCCGACACCGCTCACGCGCTGCGTCGCATGGCCGAGGGCAGCTACGGCAGCTGCGAACGCTGCACGGCCGACATTTCGCTGCAACGACTGGAGATCCTGCCGCATGCCCGGTTCTGCGTGCCGTGCCAGCGCAGGCAGACCGGCTGACACCACCGGCACCGACGACGAGCGTCACCGCACGACGATGCACGCGACAGGACATCGGCACACCGCCCGGAGGCCTTCATGCGTTTCTCGTTGACTCGACATCACCGTGACGACGGCCTGGTCACGCTTGCCCTCGCCGGCGACGTGGACATGGGCGCCGTCGACGCGCTGGTATCAGCCCTTCAGGACACCCTGCAGACACCGGACCGCATCGCCGTGGTCGTCGACCTGGCCCGGGTGACGTTCCTGGACTGCGCCGGTATCGGCGCGCTGGTGGTCGGCCGCAACACCGCCGTCAGCCGGGGACACCGCTACACGGTGGTCAACCCGCAGCGCCAGGTCCGCCGCGTCCTGGAACTCACCGGCGTCTTCACCGCCCTCACCGGGCGGCACCCGCAGCCGGCACCGGAGACCGCCCGAGCAGCGCGGTCACGCCGATCCCGGCGCCACCGCGACGACCGGCGGTGTGCGGCGAAACCGTCGACCGCCGGTGTTGACGCCTTGCCGCACGGATAGGAGCTAATGATGGAGAAATGGCCGTTGACGGCGCTCGTCGATGGACTGCTGAGCCGCGCGCTCAACGCGTCGAGCCGCCGCAACATGCGCACCATTGATGGCGGACGTCCGCACCTGCTCTACCAAAGCGTGATCGCGTTGGCCTGCGGCCAACGGATCGAGGAGCACGACCACCCGGGCGAGGCGACCGTGCAGGTGCTACGCGGGCGGGTGCGGGTCACGGCCGGCGATGACACCACCGACGTATCGACCGGCCAGCTACTCATCGTGCCCGACGTTCGACACTCGGTGATAGCCCTGGAGGACGCGGCCCTGCTGCTCACCGTCGCCAAACGAACGATACCGACTCCGGCTAACCGGGTGAACCCCGACCTGCCCGATTCCTACCAGCGTCATCACCAGCGCGGGCGCCGCCGCTGGCCCGTGAACGCACCGCTGCCCTAGCCACCGAAGACCGAGCCACGACGACGCATCGCAAGGAGAGAAGTCGATGAAAGACCCACACGTGTTCGTGATCGTAGGGGCAGGGCTGGCCGGGGCGAAGGCCGCGCAGACGCTGCGGGAGACCGGCTTCGGCGGCGAGATCGTGCTGCTCGGTGAAGAACCCGAACGGCCCTATGAGCGGCCGGCGCTGTCCAAGGGTCTGCTGCTCGGAACGGCCGAGCGGGAGTCGGTGTTCGTGCACGAACCCGGCTGGTACGCCGCGCATGATGTGGACCTGCGAACCGGCGTCCATGTATCCGCGGTCGACCGCGCAGCCCGGCAGGCCGAACTGGGCGACGGTCAGCGCATCGGCTACGACGCGCTGCTGCTGGCCACCGGTGCGACGGCACCCAACCCGAACCCTCAGCGAGCACGACTCACAAAATGTGTGCCAGAGCCTCAACCCTGACCACCGTGGTCCGGCTGAAAGGGGTCTGCTGCACCGATAGGTGACATCTGAGTTGGCTTGCCCTGGTGGCGGGCTGGAAGGATGTTGCTGTGCCCAAGCCCTACCCCCGTGAGTTCCGCGATGACGTTGTGCGGGTGGCCCGTGAT
>NZ_VDFY01000071.1 GCF_006228125.1 Micromonospora orduensis
ATGTTGCTGCCTCCGCGGCGCCGGAGGCACCAACATCCCTGATGTTATGCGGATCTTGCTGGACCGGCTCCCGGTCCCGTCGCTCCTGCGGCGGCAAGGGACGCCCACGCCATCAAGATCGCGCTCGATCCAGGAAAGAGGGCGATCCCGCCGCTCCGAGGCCACTACTTCCTGGATCGAGCACGATCTTCGCCGTTTGCGCGGCGCCGCCACATGGCGGCGTGGCCCTCGCACGGCGGCGCGGCCCACGCACGGCGGCGCGGGGCACGGCCACGCACGGCGGCGCGGGGCACGGCCACGCACGGCGGCGCGGCCTGCGGGCGGCGGGTCAGGCGGGGTTGGGTGTGCGGGCCATGCCGGCGTAGATGTCGATGAGCTGCTTGGTGACCACGTCGGGGTGGAAGGTCCGCTCATAGCGGGCGCGGGCGGCCAGCGTCAGCCCGGACGCGCCGGCCCGGGCCACCGGCAGGGCGGCGGCCAGCGCGGCAGGTTCGGGGGCGACCACCCAGCCTGCCTCACCGACGCCGAGACCGACGCCGGAGCCGGAGCCGAGACCGGAGCCGACGCCGAGACCGACGCCGGAGCCGAGACCGGCGGGCATGGCCGGCCCGTCACGTCCGGCGACGGCCGAGGCGGTCTCGGCCGGGCCGGTGCCGGCGGGTTCGTGTGGGGCGTCCGCTCCGACGAGGTACGGGATGCCGCCCAGCGCGGTGCCGAGGACCGGCCGGCCGCTTGCCAGCGCCTCGATGATCACGGTTGGCAGTACGTCGTGCCACATGGAGGCGGCGATCACGACCGCGCTCGCCTCGACGGCGGCGCGTACTCCGGCCCGGTCGAGCTGGCCGAGGTAGACCACGTCGGGCCGCTCGGCGGCTGCGGCCTCCACCAGCGGGCGCAGTTCCCCGTCGCCGGCGATCCGCAGCGTGCCCAGTGTGCCTACCGGGTGCCGACGCCAGGCGTCCAGCAGCAGGTCGGCGCCCTTCTCCGGGGAGAGCCGGGCCATGTAGAGGAAGCCGTCGCCAAGGGGCGCGGGCCGGCCCGGGTCGGGTACGGCGTTCGGCTTCACGACGATCCGGTCGTCCGGAATGCCGTACTCGCGGAGGTGGTCGGCGATCGCGGTGGTGAGCGCGACGTACCGGTCCACCGACCGCCAGGTCCCCCGGTGTACGGCCAGGGTGGTCGCCATCAGCGCGCTCTGCGCGGCCGAGTCGCGGTAGCACCGGTGCTTGATCGCCGGTACGCCCAGCGCCCGGCCCTTGCAGTCCTGGCAGATCACGCCGTCGCGGAAGTAGATCCCGGAGGAGCAGACCTGCCGGTAGTTGTGCACCGTCTGCACCACCGGCACGCCGTGCCGGTGCGCGGTCCGCACCACCCAGGGCGACAGCAGGGGGTACGGGTTGTGCAGGTGCAGAACGTCCGGTCGGTGCTCGGTGAGGAGCCGGCTCAGGTCGTGCTGGGCGCGGGGTGCCCAGATCGGCGAGATCGGCAGCAGCGCCTTGGCCGCCTTCGACATCGACGGGATCTCGTCCGAACTGCGGATGAACGGCAGCACCTCGACACCGGCCGCGGTGAGCTGAGCGATCTCCGAGTCGACGATCGTGTTCTCGCCGGAGGGCTGGGCTTCCCGGTACCGGTTGTGCGCCACCACGATTTTCACAGAGCTTGCCTTTCGTTCGCGGTCGTGCCGGCTGCGGGACTCGCAAGCTCATTCCTCGCGCTCACCGGAAAGAAGGCTACCGTTGTGTCGTGCCCGAACTACCGGAGGTTGAGGCGCTCGCGGGTTACCTGCGGCAGCGCGCGGTGGGCCGGCGTGTCGACCGGTTGGAGGTCGCCGCGATCAGCGCCCTGAAGACGTACGACCCGGCACCGACCGAGGTCGTCGGTCGGGCGGTGGTCGACGCCCGCCGGCACGGCAAGTTCCTGGACGTGGTGTTCGAGGGGGACCTGCACCTGGTGGTCCACCTGGCTCGGGCCGGCTGGCTGCACTACCGGGAGGCCTTCCCGTCCGGCACCCCACTTCGTCCCGGTAAGGGGCCGATCGCGCTGCGCGTACGTCTCGACGACGGGTCCGGCTTCGACCTGACCGAGGCGGGTACGCAGAAGAAGCTGGCCGCGTACCTGGTCACCGACCTGGCTGCGGTGCCCGGGGTGGCCAAGCTGGGGCCGGACGCGCTCGCTGCGGACCTGCCCACGTTCGCGGAGCGGCTGCGCAGCCGGCGGGGGCAGGTCAAGGGGGTGTTGACCGACCAGTCGGTGCTGTCCGGGGTGGGCAACGCGTACTCGGACGAGATCCTGCACGCCGCGAAGCTGTCCCCGTTCGCGATCACCGACCGGCTCACCGACGGGCAGCTCGCGACCCTGCACGCGGCCACCCGGCAGATCCTCGGCGACGCCGTGGAGCGGTCCGTCGGCCAGCGGGCCGCGGAGCTGAAGGGTGAGAAGCGCTCGGGGCTGAAGGTGCACGCGCGTACCGGGCTGCCCTGCCCGGTGTGCGGGGACACGGTGCGGGAGGTGTCGTTCGCCGACTCCAGCCTCCAGTACTGCGCGACGTGTCAGACCGGCGGCAAGCCGCTCGCTGACCGACGGTTGTCCCGACTCGTACGGTGAGTAATTCCACGCGCCGACTACAGAGCGGAATCGACCCGACTGAGCCGAAGCTCCGGTCCACCGTTCTCGCCACAGGCGTATCCATCGGTATAGTGGCCCGGTCCCCGGCTTCTGAAATGGTGCGGAGCCGGCCAGATCCCGCCGGCACCATCAGTCGCCAATCTCCTTCGGGGCGGCGACCGGTCGGAGCCCGCGTGGGAGACTGGGACGGTGGGCGACCCGGGCCCTCACTGCGAGTGAGCGGCACGTGTCATGCGGGAGGACATGGGTGAGGTGACGGCAAGCCTCCAGCGCCCGGTATCCAACGAAGGCCGGAGCAGACTCGTGCGGCACGTCGACAGCTTCGAGATCCAGCCGCCGACACCGCCGACGCACAACGGCGTCCCCCGGTCGGCGTGGGCCAGGGCGCGTCGCCGCGTTTCCCGCTGGCACCGGCCGTACACGGCGATCCTGCTCGTGCTCGACTTTGGTGCGGCGGCGTTCGCCAGCTGGATCGCGATCCAGCTGTTCGACCAGGCGGCCTCCGGTTTCTCCGGCACCAACCAGGATCCGACCTGGTTCCACACCATCTCCTACCTGCTGCTCCCGCTGGGCTGGGTGGTCATCCTCTGGAGCAACCGGGCGTACGACCGGCGCTACCTGGGGCTCGGCCCGGACGAGTTCAAGCGGGTGATCCGGGCGTCGGTGACGGTCGCGGCGAGCGTCTCCTTCCTCGCCTTCGCCACCAAGACCCAGCTCTCCCGGTACACGGTCGGCACGGCGCTGGTCGGCGCCACGGTGCTGATCCTGTGGGGCCGGTTCGTGGCCCGCTGGGCGCTGCACTACATCCGCCGCCGGGCCGGCCAGGCCGCGCACCGGATGGTGCTGGTCGGCACCCTGCCGGAGTGCCTGGAGGTCTACGCGGCGGTCACCCGCAGCCCGGCGGCCGGGCTGGTGCCGGTCGCCATCCACATCACCGACGGGTACGCGGCGGCGCGGGGCATGCCGACCCCGGTGCCGGTGTACGCGGGCCGCGACGTCCTGGCCCTGGTCCGGGAGGTCGGCGGGGACACCATCGCGGTCTGCGGCTCGGCCAGCGCGGAGCCGGGTGAGCTGCGCCGGCTGGCCTGGCAGTTGGAGGGCTCCGGCGTCGATCTGGTGGTCGCACCGCAGCTGACCGACATCGCCGGCCCCCGGGTGCACATCCGGCCGATCGAGGGTCTGCCGCTGCTGCACGTGGAGGAGCCGACCCTCTCCGGGCCGGCGCTGCTGGCCAAGAACCTGATGGACCGGGTGGCGGCCGGCCTGGGCCTGCTGCTGCTGGTTCCGCTCTTCCTGGCGATCGGCGTGGCGATCCGGATCTCCGACCCCGGGCCGGTCTTCTTCCGGCAGCCCCGGGTGGGGCACGAGGGGCGCACGTTCCGGGTGTGGAAGTTCCGAACCATGTACGTCGACGCCGAGGACCGGCTGGCCAGCCTGGTCGACCGGAACGAGACCGACGGCATGCTGTTCAAGATGAAGCAGGACCCGCGGGTCTTCCCGGTCGGCCGTTTCCTGCGGGCCTCGTCGCTGGACGAGCTTCCCCAGTTGATCAACGTGCTGTGGGGCGAGATGTCGCTGGTCGGGCCTCGCCCGCTGCCGGCCGACGACGGTGACTTCCTCGGCGACGTACGCCGCCGGCTGCTGGTCCGCCCTGGCATGACCGGCCTGTGGCAGGTCTCCGGCCGCTCCGATCTGTCCTGGGACGAGTCGGTGCGACTGGATCTCTACTACGTCGACAACTGGTCGCTCGCGTACGACCTGAGCATCCTGTGGCGCACGGTCGGGGTGGTGCTCGCCCGCAAGGGCGCGTACTAGGGGGTTGGCGCGCCGGCCCGCACCGGCAAGGATCGCTGCGTGGGTGGCAACCTCTCCGCCGTGGTCGGCGTCGTCTCACTGGTCACCGCGTTGGCCGCGGCTCTGTGGGCGGTGCTGCGGCTGCGCGCCCGCCGGGGGATCGCCACGGCCACCCAGCGGGCCACCTACGAGGTGCTGCACACCGCCGGCCTGGCCGCCGAGCCGCTGCGCGCCGGGTTGAGCGAGGCGGGCGCGGCGAAGGCCGTACGCCATCTGCGGGCACTTGTGGGCGCGGTCGGGCTGGCGCTCACCGACGCCGACCGGGTGCTCGCCCTCGACGGGCGCGGCACGCACCACGGGGAGCAACTGCTCGCGGCGGCCGGGCGGACGGTGGCGTCGGGGCGCTCGACGGTGCTCGGTGAGCACGAGTTGCGCTGCGACCGGGTCGACTGCCCGATCCGGGGGGCGGTGGTCGCGCCGTTGCAGGGTGCGGACGGTCGGGTGGTCGGCGCGCTGGTGGCGATCGCCGACAGCGCTCCGGCGCCGGGGCTGGTGCAGGCCACCCTGGAGACGGCGCACTGGGCCGGCAACCAGCTCGCCCTGGCCGAGCTGGACTCGTCGCGGGAGCGGCTGGCCCGGGCGGAGATCCGGGCGTTGCGGGCGCAGATCAGCCCGCACTTCATCTACAACGCGCTGACCGCGATCGGCTCGTTCGTCCGCACCGACCCGGAGCGTGCCCGGGATTTGATCCTGGAGTTCGCGGAGTTCACCAGGTACTCGTTCCGGGCGCACGGGGAGTTCACGACCCTCGCCGAGGAGCTGCGGTCGATCGACAGGTACCTGACGATCGAGCGCGCGCGTTTCGGTGACCGGTTGCAGGTGCGGTTGCAGATCGCCCCGGAGGTGCTGCCGGTGACGCTGCCGTTCCTCTGCCTCCAGCCGCTTGTGGAGAACGCCGTCCGGCACGGGTTGTCCCGCAAGCCGGGCACGGGCATGGTGAGCATCGAGGCCCGGGACGCGGGCGCCGAGTGCCACATCACCGTGGAGGACGACGGAGTGGGAATGGACCCGACCACGTTGACCGCCGGCATCGCCGAGCTGGCGCGCGGCGCCGGTGACCCGGGCGACGACACGGGCCAGCACGTCGGCCTCTCCAACGTCGACGAGCGGCTGCGCTCGGTCTTCGGGGACCGGTTCGGCCTGGTCGTCGAGACGGGGCTGGGGTCGGGTACGAGGGTGAGCATGCGGGTGCCGAAGTTCCACCCCGGTGTGCGGGCGGGCTCGTGACCACGGGGTTCCTCCGGGTGCTGGCGGTCGACGACGAGCCGCCCGCGCTCGACGAGTTGGCGTACCATCTGCGGGCCGACCCCCGGGTGGCCCGCCTGCACACGGCCGGGGACGCCACCGAGGCGCTGCGGCTGCTGCGCGACGGCGACGTCGACGTGGTCTTCCTGGACATCCGGATGCCCGGCCTGGACGGCATGGAGCTGGCCCGGGTGCTGCGCCGCTTCGCGCGACCACCGGCGATCGTGTTCGTCACCGCGTACGACGACGGCGCGGTGGACGCGTTCGACCTGGGCGCCACGGACTACGTCCGCAAGCCGGTGCGCGCGGACCGGCTGGCCGAGTCGCTGCGCCGGGTGATCGGCTCGCGGGTGGTGCCGTCGCATCCGGCGGCGCTGGCCCGGGCCGAGGAGGACCCGACCATCCCCATCGAGTTGGCCGGCACCACCCGGATGCTGCCCCGTTCGGCGGTGCGGTGGGTGGAGGCGCAGGGCGACTACGCACGCCTGCACACCGCCGAGGGCTCGCACCTGGTGCGGGTGTCCCTGGCGACCCTCGCGGAGCGGTGGGCCGACGCCGGTTTCGTCCGGGTGCACCGGTCGTACCTGGTGCAGTTGAAGTTGATCGCGGAGTTGCGGCTGGTGAACTCCGGATACGTGGTGGTGGTCGACTCGACCGAGCTGCCGGTGAGTCGCCGGCACACCCGGGAGCTGAAGGACAAGCTGGTCAGGGCCGCGAAACAGGATTGGAACCGTTGAGCCGGGGATGAGACGGTCACTGTCGTACGTTGTACGCTAGTCCGTACGACAACCGGGAGGCCACCGTGTCCGAAACCCCGTTCGACGCCGCGACCGAGTTCGACCGCCAACTGGACCGGCTGGTGCGGTTGGGCTACCCGGCCCTCGCCGGGCTGACCGAGACCGCCTTCCGCGACCTGGTCGCGCCGCTGCGCGACAGGGCGGCCGAGGGCGCCGCCGGCCTGCCCGCCCCCACCGACGCGCGGGTGCCGTTCCTGCTCGTCACCACCCGCGACCTGGTCGGGGTGCAGGAGCGACTGGAGCTGACCACGCTTGCCGGCAAGCGCAAGCCCGGCGTCCTCGACCGGAACTACGCCGCGGACGACCTGCCGCGCTTCGACCCCATCAAGGAGCTGGAGGTGCCGGCCGCGCCGGCGTACCTGCTGTTCGACGTCGACCGGGGCGAGGAGTTCCGCAACCTGCCGCCGGCCACCGCCATGGAGGGCATGACCGCACAGGACCGGCTGCCCCTCACCATCGACGAGGGGATCGCGTTCATCACGCTGCACCCGGCAGCGCTGGCCAGCAACAGGTGCTTCTCGCTCGTCGGTTCCCGATGCGGCGACAAGCGGGTGCCGGCACTCTGGATCAGTCAGGGCGCACCGAAGCTCGGCTGGTGCTGGTACGGCAACCCGCACACCTGGCTTGGCTCCGCCTCGGCCCGGCCGGAACGCGTCGGCCTGGACTGATCGTCAGTCCACAGCAGAGGGTCGGCCGGTTCCGCGCGCATCGCCGGTGACCTATCCTCCGTGTGCCGATCCCGTACGGGGCGCAGGGTCGGTGCGGGCGGAGCCTGCTCAGGCCGCCCCACCACCCTCACATTGGGACATCGATGCAGCTATCCCCAGCCCGCCGCGCCCTGCTGGCCGGTGGCGTCGTGGCGGCACTCGTGCTGCCCGGCGCCACCCCGGCCCAGGCCGCGGCGACGGGCGCGGTCAGCGGACGACTGACCACCAACGCCGGCACCGCCGCCGCCGAAATTCTCGTACAGGTCTACCCGGCCGACGGGTACGAGAGCGTCGGTCAGACCAACACCGACGCCGACGGCAACTACACGGTCACCGGGCTGCCCGCCGGCTCGTACACGGTCGGCTACTTCCCCTGGACACAGCCCGAGCAGTACCACCACCGCAAGGCGATGATGTGGGACGCCGACCCGGTGACCGTCACCGCCGGCGGCACCACCACCGTCGACGAACAACTCTTCGGCACCGGCACCATCAGCGGCCGGATCGTCGACAGCGCCGGACGGCCGGTGCCCGACCTGGGCATCAACGCCAACGAGGTCGACACGTACAACTGGGCTGGTGGTCGTACCGACGAGGACGGCCGGTTCACCATCACCGCGCTGCCCGGCCGCTACCGGGTGAACTTCAACCCGATCGAGGGCTCCTACCAGAGCCAGTACGTGCCGGGGAGCCTCGACGAGGAGGCCGCCACCATCTTCCAGGTCGGGGCGGACACGGCAGTCGAGGTCAACGAGACGATGCTGCCGGTGGGCGGCCTCTCCGGACGGTTCACCACCGCGACCGGCGCGCCGCTCGCCAACGCCCAGGTCGACATCACCACCGCCAACATGTACGGCGGGGCGTGGACGGAGACCGACGCGAACGGTGAGTTCAGCGTCCAGGTGCTCCAGGGCTCGTACAAGGTGGGTGTGATCTCCGGTGAGCGCCAGCAGTACTACCGGGGCAAGCTGACCTCCGACGAGGCCAACCTGGTCCAGGTCCTCGGCGGGCGGCAGACGACCATCGCGGACAGCCTGCTCGGCACCGGCTCGGTCAAGATCACCGCCGTCGACTCGGTCACCGGCGCGCCCGTCGCCAACTTCTGCGCCGACTCGGGGTGCAGCAACGGCAGCGGCACGGTGACCGTCACCGGCCTGCCCCAGGGCCGTCACGACCTCTACGTGTACGCGCCGGACAAGCGGTACTTCTCCCGCGAGCTGACGCGGGTACGCGTGGAGGCGAACGGGACCACAAACCTCACCGTGAAGATGCGGCCGGGCGCGGTCATCACCTCCACCATCGTCGACAGGCAGACCGGCGCGCCGCTGCGGGACGTCTGCCTCGACGCGTACCTGCCCAAGCAGGCCGCGCTTCGGGACGGCTACGGCGAGTGCAGCGACCGCAACGGCCGGATCCAGGTGGGCCCGCTGGTCGGCGGCACCTACAAGCTCTTCGCGCTGCCCCAGGAGGACGTCTACGGTCGCCAGTGGGTGGGCGCCGAGGGTGGCACCGGTGACGAGCGGCAGGCCGTCCCCGTGGTCGCCACCGTGGGGCAGGTGACGACCGGCCCGACGGTCCGCATGGACCGGGCCGGCACGGTCACCGGCACGGTCACCGACTCCACAGGTAAGCCGTTGACGAGCGTCGACATCTCGGTGCTGACCGGTCACCCCGGGGTCGGAGTGCAGGACGCCAGCACCGACGAGCGTGGCGTCTACACAATCGATCGGCTCGGCCCGTACGCCTGGCCTCTGGTGTTCAGTGGCCACCCGTGGGCCAGCGAGTGGTCCGGCGACAAACCGAGCCGCTTCACCGCCACCCCGGTGACCGTCACCGCCGGAGCGACCGCCACCCAGGACGCCCAACTCGACCAGGGCGTCGCTCTGACCGGCACCTTCCGTACGCCCGACGGCACCCCCTTCACCGGCGGGTACGCCATAGCCCGCAGCGTCGACACCGGCGACATCGCGGGCAGCGGCTGGATCACCGACGGGCAGTTCGACATCCGGCTCAAGGGCCCGCAGCGGGTCTTCTTCACCTACAACGCCTACCTCGGCGAGGATCAGCACGTCGACGGTCGCTACCTGGTGACCCAGCCGGACGGCACCCGCAAGCTGGAGCGGTTCACCGTCCCGGCCAGCGGCAGCATGTCAGTGGACCTGGTCGTACCGATCAGCTGACTGTCGTGTCACAACGGGGCCGGTGGCGTCGCCACCGGCCCCGCTTCGTCGGGTGGCCGGAGACCGACCGGCATGTCCGCCGGAGTTATCCACAGGCGTGAGCCGTTCTCCACAGGTTGTTCACAACGCCACCCACCGATCTCCACGGCGGCTCAATACAGTCAGGCCCCATGAAGGAACGCCGGATCCTGGTTGTCGAGGACGAGCGCACCATCGCCGAGTCGGTCGCCGCCCGACTCCGCGCCGAGGGTTTCGTCGTGGAGATCGCCACGGACGGCCCCAGCGCGGTCGAGCGGTTCCGGACCGGGCAGCCGGACCTCGTCGTCCTCGACGTGATGCTGCCCGGCTTCGACGGCCTGGAGGTGTGCCGGCGGATCCAGGCGGTCCGGCCGGTGCCGGTGCTGATGCTCACGGCCCGCGACGATGAGACCGATCTGCTGGTCGGGCTCGCGGTCGGGGCGGACGACTACCTCACCAAGCCGTTCTCGATGCGCGAGCTGGCCGCCCGCGTACACGTGCTGCTGCGCCGGATGGAACGGGCCGCGACCCCCGCCCCGCCCGCCATCCGCCTCGGCGACATCGAGATCAACGAAGCCGAGCGGCGGGTCCGCCGGTCCGGCGAGGACGTGCACCTCACACCGACGGAGTTCGACCTCCTGCTCCACCTCGCAGGGCGGCCCCGCACGGTCCTGCCCCGGGAGCGGCTGCTCGCCGACGTGTGGGGTTGGGCCGAGGGCACCGGCACCCGCACTGTCGACAGTCACGTCAAGGCGCTGCGCCGCAAGCTCGGCGCCGACCTGATCCGGACCGTCCATGGCGTCGGGTACGCCCTGGAGGTGCCCGCGTGATCGACCAACTGAGGGACTGGCTGGATCGGGTGCTGCCCCGTCCACTCGACCCGGTCCGCTCGATCAAGATGAAGCTCGGCGTCCTGCTGGTCGCCTCCTGGGCCGTGGCCATCGGCTACTTCTGGTACGGCATCGGTTGGCTCCCACCGGGCACGTCGATCACGGTCATCTGCATCGCGCTTGTCACCTCGCAGGTGCTCGCCCACGGGATGACCTCACCGCTGCGGGAGATGACGGCCGCCGCCGGGGCGATGGCCCGGGGCGACTACACCCGTCGGGTACGCGCCACGTCCCGGGACGAGGTCGGTGAGCTGGCCCAGGCCTTCAACAAGATGGCCGAGGACCTGCACGCCGCCGACCAGCGTCGACGCGAACTGATCGCGAACGTGTCGCACGAGCTGCGGACGCCGATCACGGCCCTGCAGGGCGTCCTGGAGAACATGGTGGACGGGGTGGCCGAGCCCGAGCCCGCCGCCCTGCGCGCGGCGCTGTCCCAGACCGAACGGCTCGGGCATCTCGTCGCCGACCTGCTGGATCTGTCCCGCCTCGACGCCGGGGTGGTGCCGCTGCGGCGGGTGCGCATCGACGTGGGGGACTTCCTCGACGAGGCGGTGGAGCACGCCACCGCCAGCGCGTCCGGGGCCGGCCTGGACGTGCGCTTCGAGCTCCGTGACCTGCCGGAACCCCTGACGGTGCGCGCGGACCCGTGGCGGCTGCACCAGGTCTTCGCGAACCTGCTCGACAATGCGGCGCGGCACAGCCCACCAGGCGGCACCGTGCGGGTCAGCGCCGAGGAGCACGGCGACCAGCTCCGCTTCGAGGTGAGCGACGAGGGCCAGGGCATCCCGCCAGCCGAGCGTTCCCGGGTGTTCGAGCGGTTCACCCGCGGCGACCGGTCGGCCGGCGGCGGAACCGGGCTGGGCCTGGCCATCGCCCGCTGGGTCGTCGAGTTGCACGGCGGCCGGATCGCTGTCCTCGATCCCGCCGGACCGCACCGGGGCGACCAGCCCGGCTGCCGCATCCAGGTCACCATCCCCAGTGACGCGCCACACCGAAGAGAGGCCGCATGACCAGCCCTGGCAGCACTCCACTCCCGGCCGGCGGGCCGACCGGCCCGCAGGTCACCCCGACTGCCCGACCGGGTCCGGCTGCCCCGCCGGCCGCCGCCCGGCCGCAACCGGGGCCGCTCGCACCGGCCCTGCCGAGGCCGCCGTCACTGATCGAGCGGCGCTGGCCGGGGCCGCCCAGGGCCGCCCGTCCGCTGGTCCTGGCGGCGTTGACGGCGGCGGCGGTCGTCGGCGCGTCGACGCTCACGACCGTCCGTCCCGGCCTCGGCTGGCTGGTGGCCGCGCTGGCCGCCGTCGCCGCCCTCGCCACCGCCAGCGTCGTCCGTTCCGGGACGCCGTCCCCGGCCACGGCGGCCACCGCCCGTCCCGATGCCACGGGGGCACCGGGAACGGCAGCGACCGCCCGTCCCGATGCGCCGGAGGCACCAGGCCCAGCGACCGCCCGTCCCGATGCCACGGGGGCACCGGGGCGGGCGGCGCAGATCGCCTGGGCCGTCGCCACGGTCGCGCTGGTCGGCGTCGGCACGGTCCGGGCCGCCGGCTGGCTCTTCGCCCTCTGCCTGCTCGCCGCCGTGGTGACCGGGACGCTCGCGGTGACCGGCGGGCGGAGCCCGCTCGGGATGCTGCTCGCCGCGACGCTGCCGCCGGCCGCGACGGTACGGGCGCTCCCGTGGGCGGCACGCGGGCTGCGCAGCCGCCGTGCGGCGGGGTCGGGGATCGAGGTCGGACGTGTCGTCACCAGCCTGGCGATCTCCGCCGGCCTGCTGCTGCTGTTCGGGATGCTCTTCTCCTCCGCCGACGCGGTCTTCGCCGACCTGGTCACCGGCCTGCTGCCCGACATCTCGCCGCCCGGGATGATCGGTTGGGCGTTCCGCCTGCTGCTGATCGGCGGTGGCCTGCTCGGTGCCGCGTACCTGCTCAGTCGCCCGCCCGACCTGGAGGGCCTGCGGCCGGAACCGGGCCGACCGGCACACCGGCTGGAGTGGACGATCCCGCTGGTGCTGCTCGACGCCCTGTTCGCCGCGTTCGTGCTGGTCCAGTTGACGGTGCTGTTCGGCGGCGCCGGGCACGTGCTGCGCACGGCCGGGCTGACCTACGCCGAGTACGCCCGCGGCGGGTTCTGGCAACTGCTCGCCGTCACCGGGCTCACGCTGCTGGTGATAGCCATCGCCGCCCGTCGGGCACCGAAGGCCACCCGGGCGGACCGGGTGCTGGTCCGGGTGCTGCTCGGCACGCTCACCGCTCTCAGCCTGGTGATCGTCGCCTCGGCGCTCTACCGGATGCAGGTCTACGCCGACGCGTACGGCGCCACCCGGCTGCGACTCGTCGTGGCGACCACCGAGTTGTGGCTCGGGCTGCTCTTCGTCCTCGTCGGGGTGGCCGTGGTGCGGCTGCGGGCCGAGTGGCTGCCCCGGTTGGTGATCGGCACGGCGGTGCTGGCGCTTCTCGGGTTGGCGCTCGTCAACCCGGACCGGCTGATCGCCGAGCGGAACGTGGACCGCTATCTCGACACCGGCCGCCTGGACGTCAGCTACCTCTCGGGGCTCTCCGCGGACGCCGTACCGGCCCTGGACCGGTTGCCCGAGCCGATGCGGACCTGCGCGCTGCGGGAGATCGCCTTCGAGCTGCCCCGGGACGGCTTCTGGGCGACGAACCTCGGCCGGGAACGAGCCCGGCCGGTCCTTGACCCGGTCCGGGCGACAGGCGGCACGACGAGCTGTGGGCTGACCCGCTGGTGAGCGCGAACGCTTGACAATCGCGCCGTGCGGGCGAGACTGCCGGGGTGGCCAAGCAACTCCCTGACGTGGGGTCGGGCGGTGCGGTACCGCCGCCCCGGCGGGCCCGGATCGTGCTGGCCGACATCACCCGGCAGGACAGCCGCGCCGAGCGGACCCGCGCCGAGCTGGCGCAGCAGACCCAGGTCGGTGAAGCGCTGGTACGCGGCCTGGTCCGGGCCCAGCTCGCGTTGGCGCTGCGGCTCTCCCTGGTGGTGGCCATCGGGCTGGGCGGGCTGCCCTGGCTGTTCGCCATCGCGCCGTCGCTGGGCCGGACCACGGTCGCCGGCGTCAACCTGCCGTGGCTGCTGCTCGGGGTGGCGTCGTTCCCGTTCCTGATCGGGGTGGGCTGGGCGTACGTGCGGTTGGCCGAGCGCAACGAGCAGGACTTCACCGACCTGGTGCAGCGGCCGGAGCGCTGAGGTGGGCAACGACTTCGTGGTCCCGGCCATCGTCGCGGTAACCCTGGTCACCGTCGGGATCGGCTTCTACGGGCTGCGGCTGGCCCGGACCACCTCCGATTTCCTGGTGGCGTCGCGGGCGATCAGCCCGACGTGGAACGCCGCCGCCATCGGCGGGGAGTACCTGTCGGCGGCGAGTTTCCTCGGCATCGCCGGGCTGGTCCTCAAGTACGGCGTCGACGTGCTCTGGTACCCGGTCGGGTTCGCGGCCGGCTATTTGGCCCTGCTGCTCTTCGTGGCCGCGCCGCTGCGCCGCTCCGGAGCGTTCACCCTGCCCGACTTCTGCGAGCTGCGGCTGGGGTCGCGCCGTTTGCGCATCCTCGCGACCGCCTTCGTGATCTTCATCGGCTGGTTGTACCTGGTGCCGCAACTCCAGGGCGCCGGGCTGACCCTGGCCACGGTGGCCGGCTCCCCGTACCCGGTCGGTGCCCTGCTGGTGGCCGCCGTGGTCACCGCGAACGTGGCGCTGGGCGGCATGCGGGCGATCACCTTCGTCCAGGCGTTCCAGTACTGGCTGAAACTGACCGCTCTCGCCGTACCGGTGATCTTTCTGGCCCTGCAGTGGCAGGCCGACGGCCGCCCGGCGGTGACCCCGCCCGACGGGCCGACGTTCCGGGCCGCGACCACAGTCGTGGTCGAGCACCGCGCGACCCTCACGCTGCCCGACGGTGAGATCCGGGAGGTACGCCCCGGCGACGAACTGTCCTTCGCCGCAGGTGACCCGGTGCCGGACGTGTCCGGGGTGGCCACGGACGCCGACGACTGGCTGCTGCCCAGCGCCGCCGGTGCCGACGACCGGGGCCTGTTCGCCACGTACTCGCTGATCCTGGCCACCTTCCTGGGCACCATGGGCCTGCCGCACGTGCTGGTGCGCTTCTACACCAACCCGGACGGAGCGGCGGCCCGCCGGACCACCCTGGTCGTGCTGGCGCTGGTCGGCGTCTTCTACCTGCTGCCCACCCTGTACGGGGTACTCGGCCGGATCTACACGCCGCAACTGCTGATCAGCGGGCAGACCGACGCGGTGGTGGTGTTGCTGCCCGGCGCGGCCCTCGGCGACGGGCTGATCGGGCGGCTACTCGCCGCGCTCGTCGCCGCGGGCGCGTTCGCGGCGTTCCTCTCCACCTCGTCCGGGCTGCTGACAAGCGTCGCCGGAGTGATCTCGACGGACGTGCTCGGTCGCGGCTCGGTACGCGGGTTCCGGCTGGCCACCGTCATCGCCGGTGGTGTGCCGGCGGTGCTGGCGCTGCACGTCTCCGGGCTCGACGTGTCGCAGGTCGTCGGGCTGGCCTTCGCGGTGGCCGCGTCGAGCTTCTGCCCGCTGCTGGTGCTCGGCATCTGGTGGCGCGGCCTGACCGACGTGGGCGCCACCGCCGGCGTGGTGGTCGGCGGCGGCGCGGCGATCGGCGCGGTGCTTGTCACAGTGCTCGGCCCACCGCTGACCGGCTGGCCGGCCACGCTCATCGCGCAGCCGGCCGCCTGGACGGTGCCGCTGGCCTTCACCGTGATGGTGGCGGTGTCGATGGCCACCCGCCGGCGGGCCCCGGCCGACGTCGCCGCCACCATGCTCCGCCTGCACACCCCGGAAGCCCTCCGCATGTAGCCCCACGAGCCGCGAGCCCGGGGGCGCGCGTCAGTCGGTGAGCTTGGGGTGGCCTGTGCCTGCATGCTTGATCCAACAGATGCGGGCCTCGTGGTCGGGCAGATACCAGATGCGACCGCCAGCGGTCACCTCGTACTGCCACTGCGGCAGCGTCTTGCCGTTGTGCTCGGCGGTGCCGCTCGGCGGACCGCGCGAGCACGGGAGAGCCGATCCGCCGTCTCGGTCGGCTGGCGCAGCAGCTCCGAGAACGGCACGGACTCCGAGGGCATCGACATGACCCCATCACTACTTCAGTAGTACGCGCTGACACTACGACTTCAGGATGACTTCTGTCCGTCCGCCGCCGGACGGCGGAACTGGCGATCGACGGATAACGTCGGCGCATGACTGTTGAGCACCCCGCGCTCGCACTGCGTGGCCTGGCCAAGCGGTTCGACGGCACGATCGCGGTGGCCGGCGTCGACCTGGACGTCCCCGCCGGCTCCTTCTACGGCCTGCTCGGCCCGAACGGTGCCGGCAAGACCACCACCCTGTCGATGGCTGTCGGGTTGTTACGACCGGACGCCGGCTCGGCCCAGGTGCTCGGGCACGACGTCTGGCAGGACCCGGTCACCGCCAAGCGGCTGCTCGGCGTGATGCCCGACGGGGTCCGGTTGTTCGACCGGCTGACCGGGGCGGAGCTGCTGGCGTACAACGGGTTGTTGCGCGGGATGGACCCGGCGGTGGTCGACCAGCGGGCCGCTGAGCTGCTGGACGTGCTGGCGCTCGGCGACGCCGGCCGGACGCTTGTGGTGGACTACTCGGCGGGCATGAAGAAGAAGATCGGTCTGGCCTGCGCGCTGCTGCACGGCCCTCGGCTGCTGGTGTTGGACGAGCCCTTCGAGGCGGTCGACCCGGTCTCGGCCGCGCTGATCCGCGACATCCTGACCAGGTACGCGGCCGGTGGCGGCACTGTGGTGTTCTCCAGTCATGTGATGGAGGTCGTCGAGCGGCTCTGCTCGCACGTGGCGATCCTGGCCCAGGGCGTCATCAAGCGGGTCGGAACGATCGACGAGGTCCGTGGCGGTCGCTCCCTGGAGCAGGTCTTCGTCGAGGTGGTCGGCGGGCGTACCGCGACCGGCGAGGAGTTGTCGTGGCTCTCCCGGTGAGTGCGGACGCCACCCCCGCCGCCCCCGTACGGTCGGTCTCCGCTCGCCACTTCGTGCGGCTCAAGCTGCGGGTGATGGGCAACAACTTTCGGGGCCAGGGCTGGCGGATCGCCCTGTTCATCGGCGGCGCGTTGCTCGGGCTCTGGTTCGCCGCCGGCGGTTTCTTCCTCTTTGCCGCGCCGGGCCTGACCGGCAACGGCGAGTACGCGGTGCTGGTCGCGGCGGCGGGTGGCGGGCTGCTGGTGCTCGGTTGGCTGCTGCTGCCACTTGTCTTCTTCGGTGTGGACGAGACACTCGACCCGGCCCGGTTCGCGCTGCTGCCGCTGCCCCGGCGCACGTTGGTGACCGGCCTGTTCGTGGCGGCCCTGATCAGCGTGCCGGTGCTGGCGGTGCTCATCGCGTCGTTCGGGCTGGTGCTGACCGCCTGGTCGTTGGGTGGCTGGTCGGCGGGGCTGACCGCCGTCCTGGGTGTGCTCGCCGGGCTGCTGCTCTGCGTGGCCGCCAGCCGGGCGGTGACCAGCGCGTTCGCCACCATGTTGCGGTCCCGGCGGGTCCGTGACCTGGCGGCCGTGCTGCTGGCGGTGACCGCCGCGTTGCTCGGCCCGTTGCAGGTCTTCGGCCTGGCCGCGCTGCGCGAGGCGGACTGGGCGCGGCTGGCCGGCGTGGCGACAGTGATCGGTTGGACGCCGTTGGGCGCCCCGTGGACCGCCGGCATCGACGTGGCCCAGGGGCGGGTGTGGGCGGCACCGGTCAAGGTGCTGATCACGGTGGCGACGCTGGGCGCCCTGCTGACCTGGTGGTCCCGGTCGATCGAATCGGCGATGGTGGGTGCGGCGAGCGCCGGTAAGGCTCCGGTGCGACGCGGAGTTGCCGACGGCGCGGTGGCCCAACTGTTTCCCCGGGTCGCCGGCTGGGCCCGCCGGGACCAGTTCGGTGCCCTGGTCGCCCGGGAGGCCCGGTACTGGTGGCGGGACGCGCGCCGCCGGGCCAACCTGATCACGATCGCGGTGGTCGGCATCTTCGTGCCAGTGATGATCAACGTTACCGGCGGGGACTTCGCGGCCATGGGCGAGGAGGGGTTCACGGCGGCTGCCAGCGACAGCTCACCGGTGGTGGTCACCATCTCCATGCTCTTCGTCGGCGTACTCGCCTCGGTCACCCTGGCCAACCAGTTCGGCTTCGACGGCAGCGCGTACGCCGCGAACGTGGTGGCCGGGGTGCCCGGCCGGGTCGAGCTGCGGGCACGGATGACGGCCTTCTCGCTGTACGTGCTGCCGATGCTGGCGGTCGTCGGGGTGGTGCTGTCGGTGCTGATCGGTCACCCCGGTTGGATCGGGCTCACGATCGGCAGCCTGGTCGCCACCTACGGCGCCGGGCTGGCGGTGAACAGCCTGGTCTCGGTGCTCGGGGCGTACTCGCTGCCGGAGACGAGCAACCCGTTCGCGATGAACAGCGGTGCGGGCCTGACGAAGGGGCTGCTCACCCTGCTGGCCATGCTCGCCTCGGCGGTCGCCGCGGTGCCGATGGTGGTGGCAGCCGCGCTCCTCGGCGACGCGTGGCTCTGGCTGGCCCTGCCGGTCGGCGTCGCGTACGGGCTGGGCGCGGCGCTGCTCGGCGCGTACCTGGCCGGCGACGTGCTGGACCGACGCCAGCCGGAGCTGCTGGCCACGGTCACCCCGCGCCGCTAGCTAGCCGGCGCGTCGGCCGGGGGTACGGGCAGCGTCGGCGAGGAAGCCACGCCACGCCGCCGGAGCGAAGGCGAGGACCGGGCCGGAGCGGTCCTTGCTGTCCCGGACCAGCACCACACCGGGCAGGTTGCCCGCCACCTCGACGCAGTTGCCGCCGGAGTCGGTCGACCGGGTGGAGGTGCGCCAGCGCGGCTCAATCATCGTCATGGTGTCACCTTCAGCTTCCGGATCAGATCCATTGAGGCACTTGTCGAGAGCGCTTCGCCGAGCAGACTATCCCATTTGCGATCAATCAATCGGAGCATTTCCGGGTCGTCCATGACGTGTCCGCGAGCGGCATTCTCCAGGTAGAGCACCCTGTCCCCGTCTGGCAGATCAGCGAACACGAAGCCGCCGCCGAGGCCGACATGCTCACCGACGTTCAGTGGAATGACGTGCAATCTGGTGAACGGGAGTTCTGCCACCTCAAGCAGTCGGCCGAGCTGGGCGTTGAGCACGGCGTGACCGCCCACCGGCCGGTGAAGTCCCATCTCGTCAACCAGGAAAACGCACATTGGCGGCGCTTCCCTGGACAGCAGCAGTTGGCGTTCCAGACGAACCGCGACAAGCTCGTCAACCACAGCCGGCGAATGCAGCCCGCCCGCTGAGATGACGGCGCGGGCATATTCCTCGGTCTGGAGGAGGCCGGGCACGAGACATGCCTCGAAGGCACGTAGACGTGTCGCCTTCTGCTCGTATCCACGCCAGGGAACAAACCAGGATGGGCCGCGGTCCTGGTCCGCGGCCTTGAGAAGTTCGGCGAGGAGGCCGCCGGTGGCGAGGGCTTCGTCGGCGGCGACCGCGAACTCCATTGTCGGCCGGCGTCGGCCGGTTTCGATTGCCGCCACCGTGGAGGGACTCCAGCGGGTGGCCGTCGCCAACGCCTCCTGGGACATCTCGGCACCGGCCCGGGCAGCCTTCAACGCCCGTACCCACATTTCGACGTTCATCCTTACCTCTCCGGTAAGTACGTGACCGCGCTGCGTAGTAAGCACTGGAATCCTCCCTTGTTCGCGCCCTTCCGTCCAGGGTGGAGGACGCGCGGCCCGGCCGGTGGAGGCGACGTCCCGGCGACCGGGTCCTGCGTCGGGCCGCCCCGGTCATCCCCCGATCGGGGCGGCCCTCGTCGACCGGGAGGAGATCAGCCATGTTCGGGTTCATCCGGGGCAGGAACGGGGCGCGGTGGTCGTACCGGAGAAGGAAGCCGGCGCCGACGGCGGCGCCGGGCGCGGAGGGGTCGCCGGGCGTGCCCGCTCAGCCGCCCGGGTGGGCGGACGGGCCGACGGTGGCCCTGCCGCGACCGGGCCGGGCGGGCTGGCTCACGCCGGCGCAGACCTGGCGCGCGAACGGCGGCCGATGGTGATGTGTGCCGCCGCCCGGGAGCGCCACCGGCCGCACGGTCCCGCAAGCGATATGACTCTGGGGCATGAATATGACTCAGCGTCATATCGCACAAAGAGGAAGTGCCCTCCGACCGTCGGACCGGCCCGGTCGATCCCGTCACGGCGGCCCGACGGAGGTCGCTGGTGACCCGGCCGCACCTGCCGATGCGGCCGCTCTGGAGGTGTCGGAGTTGCGGCGCCCTCTGGCCGTGCCAGCCGGCGCGGCTGGCGTTGCTCGCCGAGTACCGGCACGACCGCGTGGGGCTGCTGGTCTACCTGGGCGCCCTGATGGCGGAGGCCGGCGACCAGCTCGCCCGGCTCAACGGGCGACCCGCCGACCTGCACGAGCGCTTCCTGGGCTGGGCACGCGGCCGGGGCGGCACAATGTTTCACGTGAATCATGAGCCGGGTGCCGAGATCCACCACACCGATCCGTTCGCGGTCCCGACCGGGCAGCGATCACCGGTACGCCGGCTGCGCGGTCGCCTCGCCGCGCCGGTCACGCTCTGGACGGCACCGGGTCCGGCGGGGCTGACCGTCTCGTCCACCCTGGTCGCCGAGGGCGAGCCGGACCGGCTGCTCGGTCTGATCGACGCGGAGTCCGACCTGTGGGCGGCCGTCGAGGACGCGGGGCGGTTCGCGGTCGCGCCACTCGGCCCGCCGCACCGGCAGCTCGCCGACCGGTTCGCCGGCCTGTTCCCGTCCCCGGGCGGCCTCTTCGCCACCGGGACGTGGACCGACACGCCGTACGGGCCGGTGCCGGAGGACGCCGGCGGCTGGGTGGGATGCCGGCTGGACAGCGCCCGTGAGTACGGCTGGGCGCTGCTGGTGGAGGCCACCATCGAGACGGTCGACCTGGCCGAGGACACGTCTCCGCTGCTGCACTACCGGGGTCGCTACCACGAGCTGCCGGGCTGAGGAGGCCCGGCAGCTCGACCGGTCACCGGGGTGATCTGGGTCACTTGGCGCAGCGAGCCAACCGTTCGGCGCACTCGGCGACCGGTGTCGATCTCAGCCTTCCCCGCCGAGGAGTGCGCTCTTTACGGTGCGCGAAACTCCTCTGACGCCTGTGAAGGTGGTGATCCACAAATGTCCACGGACACACCCGCTCCGGCCGCTTCCCAGTCGGACAAGTACCTGGCCGTACAACGGTCGGACGAGTTCGCCGGGCTGCGGCGTACGTTGCGCGGCTTCGTCTTCCCGATGACCGTCGCGTTCTTCCTGTGGTATGCGCTCTACGTCATTCTCTCCGCGTACGCCCGGGACTTCATGGGCACGAAGCTGTTCGGCAGCAACATCAACGTCGCGCTCGTCTTCGGCCTGCTCCAGTTCGTCTCCACGTTCCTGATCGCCTGGCTGTACTCCCGGTTCGCGGACCGGAAGATCGACCCGGTCGCCGACCGGATCCGTGCCGAGATCGGGGAGGTGACCCATGACAACGGTCCACGCGGCTGACCTGCTCCTCGCTGCCGAGGCGGGCAACCACACCGCCCGCAACCTGACCATCACGCTGTTCCTGGTGTTCGTGGCGGTGACCCTGGCCATCACCATCTGGGCCAGCCGGCAGACGAAGACGGCTACCGACTTCTACGCGGGTGGCCGGTCGTTCTCCGGCTTCCAGAACGGCATGGCGATCGGTGGCGACTACATGTCGGCCGCCTCGTTCCTCGGCATCGCCGGCATCATCGCGCTCTACGGCTACGACGGCTTCCTCTACTCGATCGGCTTCCTGGTCGCCTGGCTGGTGGCCCTGCTGCTGGTGGCGGAGCTGCTGCGCAACTCGGGCCGGTACACGATGGCCGACGTGCTCGCCTTCCGGATGCGCCAGCGTCCGGTGCGTACGGCGGCGGCGGTCTCCACCATCACGGTGTCGATCTTCTACCTGCTGGCCCAGATGGTCGGCGCGGGCGCGCTTGTCGCGCTGCTGCTCGGCATCAAGCCCGGGACGACCTTCCTCGGAATGGACGCCGCCACCGCCAAGGTGGCCACCATCATCATGGTCGGCGCCCTGATGATCATCTACGTGACCGTTGGTGGCATGAAGGGCACCACCTACGTGCAGATCGTCAAGGCGTTCCTGCTGATGGGCGGCGCGCTGCTGATGACCCTGCTGGTGCTGGCGAAGTACAAGTTCAACCTGTCGTCGCTGCTCGGCGACGCCGCCGCCTCCTCCGGCAAGGGCAGCGCCTTCCTCGAACCAGGTCTGCGGTACGGCGTCGAAGTGGCCGGCAACGCGACACAGACCTTCTACAACAAGGTCGACCTGCTGTCGCTGGGCATCGCCCTGGTGCTCGGCACCGCCGGCCTGCCGCACATCCTGATCCGCTTCTACACCGTGCCGACCGCCAAGGCGGCCCGCAAGAGCGTGCTCTGGGCGATCGGCATCATCGGCACCTTCTACCTGCTCACCCTGGCCCTCGGCTTCGGTGCGGCGGCGCTGGTCGGCAGCGAGGCGATCACCGCGCAGGACAAGGCCGGCAACACGGCGGCACCTCAGTTGGCCGAGGCGCTCGGTATCGACTTCTTCGGTGGCGACCTGGGTGGTGCCGCCCTGTTGGCGATCATCGCGGCGGTCGCCTTCGCCACCATCCTGGCGGTGGTCGCCGGGTTGACCCTGGCCTCCTCGTCCAGCCTGGCGCACGACTTCTACGCGAACGTCATGAAGAGGGGCGAGGCGTCGGAGCGTCAGGAGGTACGGGTCGCCCGGATCTCCGCCCTGGTGATCGGCGCGGTCTCCATCCTGTTGTCGATCTACGCGCAGAACCTGAACGTGGCGTTCCTGGTGGCGTTGGCCTTCGCGGTCGCCGCCTCGGGCAACCTGCCGGCGATCCTCTACAGCCTGTTCTGGCGGCGGTTCAACACCTCCGGCGCGGTGTGGGCGATCTACGGTGGCCTGCTCTCGGCCGTACTGCTGGTGTTCTTCTCGCCTGTGGTCTCGGGCGCGGCGACCTCGATGTTCCCGGACCACGACTGGCAGTGGTTCCCGCTGTCCAACCCGGGCATCCTCTCCATCCCGTTCGGCTTCCTCTGCGGATGGATCGGCACGCTCATCTCCAAGGAGAACGACGAGGCGAAGTACGCGGAGCTGGAGGTGCGCGCCCTCACCGGTTCGGGCGCCCACTGACACTCCGGACGGGCCCCCGCCGACGCCACGCGTCAGCGGGGGCCCGTTCCCGTATCCGGGGATCGGTAGGCTGACCGGCATGAAGGTTGCTGAGCGCTTCGGTCCCGGTCACCGCGTCCTCGTCACCGGCGGCGCCGGATTCGTCCCGTCGCACCTGGTGGACGCCCTGATCGCCCGCGGTTGCACGGTGGTGGCCCTGGACAACTTCGTCACCGGCTCCAAGGAGAACGTCGCCCACCTGCTCGACCGCCCCACCTTCACGCTGGTCGAGGCGGACATCTCCGACGGCCTGCCGACCCACCACCCGGCGCTCGCCGAGCGGTTCGACGCGATCCTGCACATGGCCTCGCCGGCCAGCCCCACCGACTTCGCCCAACTGCCGGTGGAGATCCTGCGGGTCGGCTCGGTGGGCACCCTGCACCTGCTGGACCGCGCGGTCGCCGACGGCGCCCGGTTCCTGATGGCCTCCACCTCCGAGGCGTACGGGGACCCGAAGGAGCACCCGCAGCGCGAGACCTACTGGGGCAACGTCAACCCGATCGGGGTGCGCAGCGTCTACGACGAGGCGAAGCGCTTCTCCGAGGCGGCCACGATGGCGTACCACCGCTACCGCGGGCTCGACGCGGCCATCGTCCGGATCTTCAACACGTACGGCCCGCGGATGCGCCCGGACGACGGTCGGGCCATCCCCACCTTCATCTCCCAGGCGCTGCGCGGCGAGCCGCTCACCGTGCACGGCACCGGCAACCAGACCCGGTCCATCTGCTTCGTCGAGGATCTGGTGCGCGGCATCCTGCTGCTGCTCGACTCGACCGAGACCGGTCCGGTCAACTGCGGCACCGAGCATGAGTTGACCATGCGGCAACTCGCCGAGTTGATCGTGTCGCTCTCCGACAGCAGCTCGCAGGTGACCTACATCACCCGCAGCGCGGACGACCCGGAGATGCGTCGCCCGGATCTGACTCTCGCCCGGGAACTGCTCGGATACGAGCCGACCGTGGCACCCGAAGACGGCCTGCGACGCACGATCGAGTACTTCCGGGCGCGGCTAGGGTAACCGGCCCGGCCGATCGCTGAGTGTCGCCTGAAGGCGGTGGTGGCTCGCACTCCGTACCCTGAGTTACATGTCAGCGACATCGTCTGCCGGCGTTCCCCACCCGTACCTGCACCGCAGCGCCGGGCGCGCCTCGGTGCCCAGCCCCGACCGGGGCGCCTCCGGGCGTGCCCGACCGACCGAGGCACGCTGGTACCCGTCGCCCGAGGATGAGCAGCCCGGTCCGGGCGGTCCTGGCGGGCCGACGGGGCCCGGCAGGACCGGTGGCACCGGCGGGTCCGGTCGGCGCGGGCCTCGGCCGCGCTGGGGTCGGATCGGCCTGGTGGCCGGCGTGACGGTCCTGGTCCTGGCGCTGCTCGGCGGCCTCGGCGCGTGGCTGTACGCCCGCAACCTCGACGGCGACCTGGCCCGCACCGACCCGTTCGCGGAGATCACCGGAGGTCGTCCGGTCAAGCCCGTCGAGGGTGCGCTGAACATCCTGCTGGTCGGCAGCGACTCGCGGGACCCGGACGCGCCGGTCGACAGCAAGAGCCAGTGGCGGGCCGACACGATCATCGTGATGCACATTCCGGCCGACCACCAGGAGGCCTACCTGGTCTCCATCCCGCGTGACCTGTACGTGCCGATCCCGGAGAGGGCCGGCGCGGACTGCGGCTCCGGGCAACGCGCGAAGATCAACGCGGCGTTCGCGTTCGGTGGGCTGCCGCTGGCGGTACGCACCGTGGAGTGCTTCACCGACGTCCGGATCGACCACGTGATGGCTATCGACTTCGGCGGCTTCAAGGAGGTCACCGACGCCCTCGGCGGGGTCGACCTGAAGGTGGAGCGGACCATCACCTCGATCCACAAGCCGTACCGGACGTTCACCAAGGGCACCAACCACATGGACGGCGCGGAGGCGCTGGACTGGATCCGGCAGCGCAAGCAGTTCCCGGACGGCGACTTCGCCCGCATGCGGCACCAGCAGGAGTTTCTCCGTGCCCTGATGGACAAGGCGGCGAGCACCGGCACGCTGGCGAACCCGAAGAAGCTCAACGACTTCCTCCAGTCGGTGACCAAGGCCGTAACCGTCGACCAGGGTTTCTCGGTTACAGACATGGCGCTGCAGTTCCGCAATCTGCGCGGCCAGAACCTCACCTTCGTGACCAGCCCGAACTCGGGCAGCGACACGATCAACGGCGAGTCGGTGGTGGTCTCCGACCGGGAGAAGGCGTTGGCGATGTACCGGGCCATGGCGGCGGACACCATGGCGGAGTGGGTCAAGGCCAACCCGCCGAAGGGTAGCGACGGCGGGTAATCGGACGCCCACCGCCTGGTCCATCGAATGGCGACGATAGACCGGATCGCGGAAAATGCCGCCCGGATGGACCACTGATGAACTCGCCAAGTCGAATCGATGTACGTACAGTGGTGCCGCCCCCTCCTGATCACGAGCTGGAGCACGAATGCCGGTTCAGGCCAGTCGTCGCCCTTCGTCCACCGGATCCGCCGCCCCCAGCGGGCGGATCGCCGCGTCCATCCCTGTGCAGCCGGGCCGCTCAGGCGGCGGGGCGGGAGGGCGGCCGCCCGGTGACGGTGGTGGCGCAGGCCGGTCGGGCGGTAGTGGGCCGGCGAAGAAGCGGACCCGACGCAAGGATCCCCTCTGGGCCCGACTGACCGTGATCTTCGGTGCCGTGCTGATGCTCAGCAGCGGGGTGGCCATCGTCGGCGGCAAGGTGCTGATCGGGCAGGCGACCGGCGACATCGCCCAGCGCAACCTGCTGGGTGAGGCCGGCAAGTCCGACGCCGAGGGCGGTGCGAGCCTGGACGGCCCGATCGACATGCTGCTGCTCGGCGTGGACGCGCGGGAGCGCTGGGCCGCCGACGACGTCCGCTCGGACAGCATCATCATCCTGCACATCCCGGCCTCGCACGACCAGGCGTACCTGATCTCCATCCCGCGGGACACGCAGGCGCAGATCCCGCCGTTCAAGGCGAGCGGCTACACCGGCGGCACCGACAAGATCAACGCAGCGTTCCAGGCCGGCGCCCGCAACGGCGGCGGCTGGGAGGGCGGTGCCCAGCTGATGGCGCAGACCATCAAGCGACTCACCGGCGTCAGCTTCGACGGCGCGGCGATCATCAACTTCGGCGGGTTCAAGAACGTCATCGACACCCTCGGCACCGTGAAGATCTGCGTGAGCCACGAGGTCAAGTCCAAGCACATGTCGTTCGTCGACGGCAAGCCGATGTGGAACGCCGACGCCAAGAAGACCGGCAAGCGGATGACGCCGGTGGTGCACAAGAAGGGCTGCCAGGAGATGGAGGGCTGGGCGGCCCTGGACTACGCCCGGCAGCGCTACGGTCTTCCGGGTGGCGACTACGACCGCCAGCAGAACCAGCAGCAGCTGATCAAGGCGATGGCCCGCAAGGCCACCGACGGCGGCACGCTGACCAACCCGGCGAAGCTGAACCAGCTGATCAAGGCGGCGGGCAAGGCGTTCGTGCTGGACACCGGTGGCGCCAAGATCGAAGATCTGATCTTCACCATGCGCGGGGTGACCGCGAACGAGCTGACCATGTTGAAGACCAACAACGGCACCTTCAACAGCAACGGCCAGGGCGCCGAGGCGTTGAGCCCGGAGACCATGGAGATGTTCCAGGCCATCAAGCAGGACAAGCTCGCCGAGTTCATCTTCGCCCACCCCGAGGTGATCTCCACCCGCAAGTGACGGCTGCGGCGGCGGCCGAAGTCGCGGAAACGCCGCACCCACCCGTCACCGTCCGTAGTCTGACGTGAGCAGGTTTCACGTATCGGCTGCGGGGAGGCGGTCACGTCCAGGTCCGGACGCAACGCGGCAGGTCCGGCCGGCTCGGCCGTACCCGCCCGGTCCCGTCGCGCCCGGGGGCCACGGATCCTGCTCGGCATCGGCCTGACCCTCGTCCTGCTGGCCGGGCTCGCCGTGGTCGGCCTCAAGACACTCAGCAACAGGTACGACCGCACCGTCACCAAGGAGCAACTGCTCGACGCCGGCGCCCGCACCAGCCGGACCGACCTGGACGGGCCGCTCAACTACCTGCTGGTCGGCTCCGACCGCCGCCCCGGTGACAATGGGCCGGACCAGCGCTCCGACACCATCCTCATCGTGCACGTTCCCGCCGGCCAGCGGGAGGCGTACCTGGTGTCCATCCCGCGTGACCTGCTGGTCGCCATCCCGCCCGCGAACGGCTTCGCCGGCGGACCGGACAAGATCAATGCCGCGTACGAGCACGGCGGCGGCGGAGAGGCCGGCACGAGACTGCTCTCCACCACCCTGAACCGGCTCACCGGCATCCGGTTCGACGGCGCCGCGCTCATCGACTTCTCCGGCTTCCGGAAGGTCATCGACCTGCTCGGCGGGGTGGAGATGTGCGTGGACACCGAGGTCCGCTCGATCCACACCAACCGGGTCTTCCCCACCGGCTGCCAGCAGATGGACGGCGCGCAGGCGCTGGACTACGTACGGCAGCGCTACGACCTGCCCGGCGGCGACTACGACCGGCAGCACCACCAGCAACAACTCCTGCGGGCGATGCTGGACAGCGCCGGTAGGGCGGACCTGCGCAGCAACCCGATCAAACTGGACCAGGTGCTGCGGGCCGTGGGCGGCTCGTTGACCGTCGACACCAACGGCGTACCCCTGGAGGACCTGCTCCTCGCGCTGCGCGCGCTGCCGCCCGACGGGCTGCGCGGCGTCCAGGTGCCGTCGTCGCCACAGACCATCGACGAGGTGTCGTACGTGGTGCTGGACAACGGCGGCAACGGGCTCTTCGAGGCCGTACGCGGGACACGGGTGCCCGTCTGGGCCCAGGCCAACCCGCGCTGGGTGTCCCGGTTGTGACGGTGGCGACGGCCCGGTCGGTGCCGATCCGGCCGGCGAGGATCTAGTGTTGCTTCCTGTGTTCGGACCCCAGGTTCCCACCGTGCCCGTGACCGAGATCGCCGACGACACCTACCTGCTGGACGTGCGGGAGGACGACGAGTGGGCGGCCGGCCATGCCCCCACCGCCCACCACCTGCCGATGATGGAGCTGCCGGCCCGACTGGCCGAGGTGCCCACCGACCGGGACGTGGCGGTCGTCTGCCGCTCCGGCGGGCGTTCCGCCCAGGTCGTCGCCTACCTGGTCAACAACGGCTGGGAGCAGGTGCGTAACGCCGACGGCGGGATGCGCCAGTGGGCCGCCGTCGGCCGCCCGGTGGTCGACGCGAACGGGCAGCCCGGCCAGGTCATCTGAGGCGGCCGGGATGGGCGGACCTCTGGTCTTCGCGCACCGCGGCGCCTCGTACGACCTTCCGGAGCACACCCTCGCCGCGTACCTGCGCGCCCTGGACGAGGGCGCGGACGGCCTGGAGTGCGACGTCCGGCTGACCCGGGACGGGCACCTGGTCTGCGTCCACGACCGGCGGCTGGATCGCACCAGCAACGGTCGCGGTCTGGTCAGCGCGCGTACCCTCGCCGAGTTGGAGGCGCTGGACTTCGGCTCCTGGCATCCGGGCAGCGCGGCGGACGGTGACCTGCCGCCGGACGATTCGCACACCCGGCTGCTGACCCTGGCCCGGCTGCTGGACGCGGTGCTGGCCGCCGGCCGGCCGGTCCGGCTGCTGGTGGAGACGAAGCATCCGTCCCGCTACGGCTCGGCCGTGGAGCGCCGCCTGGTCGAACTGCTGCGCCGGTACGGGCTGGCCGACCCGGCGCCGGACGACCCGGTCCAGGTGACAGTGATGTCGTTCTCCCCGCTGGCGATCCGGCGGATCCGCGAGCTGGCCCCGACGCTGCCCACGGTGCTGCTGCTGGAGGTGCTGCCGCGTCTGGTGCGGCCCGGTCGGCTGCCGTTCGGCGCCCGTATCGCCGGGCCGGGCATCGGCCTGGTCCGGGCCCGTCCGCACCTGCTGCCCGCGCTGCGCGCGGCCGGCAACCAGGTGTACGTCTGGACGGTCAACGAGCCTGCCGACCTGGAGCTGGTGCTGGCCGCCGGGGTGGACGGGATCATCACCGACCGGCCGGCGCACGCCCTGGCCCGGCTGGATCGTTGACCGGCACCGACCGGCGGGGGTGCCAAACGCCTGTCGACGGGGCAGACTCGGCCCATGCCGGAGCGAATCGACTTCCCCGCTCTCATCGCCGGCCACACCGTCGTCATCGAGATGATCAATTCTGGTGATGCCGGCCTGCCGGTCCTCACCCAGCTGCTCCGGGTGGCCCAGCCGGCGCTCGGCGCGACCGGGATGGCCTTCGTCGAGTTCGGCCCGACCGGCGGTCGGGTGATCGCCGCGACCGGCGCGGCGGAGTGGGCCGTCGGCCGTCCGCTGGCCGTCGACGACCCGGACACCGTCTGCCTGCTCTCCGGCCCACGGGTACGTCAGGTCCGGGTGGCCGACCTCAGCGGCAAACTCGCCGGCGAACTGGCCGGCAGCGGCCTGCGCCGGATGGTGGTGTCCCGCGCGGAGATCGGCGGGCACCCCGTCGGCAGCCTGCACGCGCTCTACCCGGACGGCGACGAGCAGGGGGCCGAGCGGCAGGGGGTGGTCGCCTACCTCGCCTCCTGCGTCGGGCACATGTACGGCGATCAGACCGGGCTCCCGGTGCACGGCGACGGGCCGGTCGTGGCGGCGCTCGCCGACGGGCTGGCCGTGGTCGACCGGGACGGTCACGTCCGCCTCTGGAACCCGGCCGCCGCGCAGGTCACCGGCCGGGAGGCCGAGCAGGCGCTGAGCCGTCCGCTACCGTTCCCGCTGCCGCCGTCCGGCCAGGTCCGTGACCACCGGCTGCCGGACGGGCGCTGGCTGCGGATCACCTCCGGCGAGCTGCCCGGCCCCGGCGCCCTGCGGGTGGTGACCTTCCGCGACATCACCGACCAGCAGCGCCGGGACCACGACCGCGACCTGTTCGTCGCGGTGACCAGCCACGAGCTGCGGACGCCGGTCACCGTGATCAAGGGGTACGCGGACACCCTCACCGACCACTGGGAGTCGCTGACCGAGGCGGACCGACGGCAGGCAGCCCGGGTGATCGGGCAGCGGGCCAACGAACTCGCCCGGCTCGTCGACCGGCTGCTCTCCTCGGCCGCCGAGGCGGGGCCGGGGGACGACCCGCCCACCCCGTTCGACCTCGGTGAGGCGCTGCGCGCCGCGGTCGGCGACCTGCCGGCCGAGCTGCGCCGCCGACTGGTGCTGCGTCTCCCGTCCGGCCTGCCCAAGGCGCTGGGCCACCGCCCCAGCCTGACCACAGTGCTGACCGAACTGACGACGAACGCGGGCAAGTACTCGCCCCCGGACTCACCCATCGAGATCACCGCGGGGGTGGACGGCCAGCTGGTGGCGTTCCGGGTCAGCGACCGGGGCATCGGCATCCGCCCCGACCACGTGGAGCGGGCCTTCGACCGGTTCTGGCAGGGGGAGTCCGGCGACCGGCGCGGCTACCCGGGTGCGGGGCTCGGGCTCTATCTCGTCCGCCGGATCGTTGAACAGCAGAATGGATGGGTATCCCTACGTCCGAGGACCGGCGGCGGTACGGTCGCAGAGGTGCGGCTACCGCGCGGTTGACCGGCGGTGGCGCGACGTGGAGGCGACGGTGGCAACGGCAGCGAGGGAACGGGCGTGGTGTGTGGTCGTCCCGCACCACCCCGCCGGGGCGCGGCTGGCCCGGCACCGGCTCGCCGACGAGCTGGGTGAGGTCGTACCCCCGGCTCTCCTCGCGGACCTGATCGCGGTCCTCGCCGAGCTGGTGGGCAACGCCGTGCGGCACGCCCGGCCGCTGCCGGGCGGCGTGGTCCGGGTGGCCTGGCGGTTGCGGCCCTCGCTGGAGGGCCCGCGGATCCAGTTGCGGGTGACCGACGGCGGCGCGGGCGGCGGTCCACGGCTGCGCACGGCCAGCCCGGACGCGGCGGACGGGCGCGGCCTGCACATCGTGGCCGGCCTGGCCACCCGCTGGGGCGTCGAGCACGACGGCATGGGCCAGCGCGTCTGGGCGGAGTTCGACCCGACGCCCACGAGCCGGTCCGACCTCGTGGCGGCGGGCTGAACGACGCGTCGGGGCGGGTCCGGCCCACGACGGGCCGGTCGGGCCTCTAGGCTGTGACGCCGTGAGCAAGCGTCGAAAGAACCAGCGCGCCGACACCGCCCCCCGCCGGGACAAGGTGCGGGACATCTTCGTCCCGCGGCCGTTCGAAGGGCTTGTCGACGAGCCCGAGTGGATCGCACTGCGCGAGCTGGTGCCCGCCGCGTCGGCGCCGCTGCGGCTGACGCCCGCCCTGATCGAGGAGTTCGGCGACCGGCCGGCCACGTTGGCGACCGTGCTGCCGATGGCCGCCCCGGCGATGACCAAGCCGGACGGCCGGGTGCTGATCGGTCTGCAACGCCACCAGCAGTCCGGCGACGTCTCACGGGACCTGGCCGAGGCGCTGCTGTGCGCGTTGCGGACCGAGCCGGGCGATGAGGTGGCCGTCCCTCCGCTGCCCGGCCCCGGCCCCCGCCTGCAGGACATCCTGGTGGACGGCCCGCTGGAGATCAGCATGCACGAGGGGTTCGAGTTCTGGCTCGACCCCGGCGCGGCGGACGACCCGACCGTCCAGGCGTCCCTGGAGCGGGCGAACGCGGCCATCTACCCGACCGTGCGGCTCAGCGCGGCGAAGGCCGCGTACTGGTGTCAGGTCCCGGAGAAGGCGCACGTGCGCTGGGTGCTGCCGGAGGACGAGGACGCCGCCCTGGACGCGCTGGCCCGCCTCGGCGCGGCCGGCACGCTGACGCTCGGCGAGCAGACCAGGTTCGCCGGCATGTTCCGCGCGCACGGTCGCCTGGTGCCGGTCTGGGATCTGCCGGAGGAGACCCCGGCGACCGACTGGGAGGACCCGGTCGCGCAGTTCGCCAAGCGGTACGCCGAGGCGCTCGCCGCCACCGACCCACTGGACGCCGCCGGCCGGCGCGCCCGGCAGGGGCTTCTCGGCCGCCAGCTCACCCTGCGCTGAGCCCGCTCACCCGGCCACCGGCAGCGGATCACGGGAGATCGGGCAGGACATGCAGCGGGGGCCACCCCGCCCCGAGCCCAGCTCCGATCCGGCGATCGGGATCACCTCGATGCCGGCCCGCTCCAGTTGGGCGTTCGTCTCGGTGTTGCGTTCATAGCCGACGCAGAGCCGGGGTGCCAGGGCGAGGGTGTTGTTGCCGTCGTCCCACTGCTCGCGTTCGGCGGTGACCGGGTCGAGCCCGGTGTCGATGACCCGGAGCTGGTCCAGGTCCATCGCGTCGGCGGCGGCCCGCAGGAACGGCGCCGGGCCGTCCACCCGGGGGTCCTCGCCGTCCGCGCCGGCGATCACCGTGTACGCGCAGAGCGTGCTGGCGATGTTGGGATACATCAGCACGGCGTCGGCGTCGACCATCGTGCACACGGTGTCCAGGTGCATGGTGGCGCGTTTCTGGGCGATCGGCACCACCAGGATGGTGTGGGCCAGCCCGGCGGCGAAGACCTGCCGACCGAGGCGTTCCGCTCCGGCCGGGGTGGTCCGCTCGCCCACGCCCACGGCCAGCACCCCGGGTGCGAGCACCAGGACGTCCCCGCCCTCCAGGTGCTCCAGGTGCGGCCGGTAGACGAACTCGGTGCCGGCGAAGCGCGGATGGTGGCGGTAGATGGCCTCGGTGAGGGTGGTCTCGCGGCGGCGGGCCGGCATGGCGAGGCTTGTGACGCCGACCCGGTCGCCGATCCACAGCGACGAGTCCCTGGTGAACAGCAGGTTGGGCAGCGGGTCGATGACGAAGTCGTGCCGGTCCATCAGGGTGTAGACCAACCCGCCAGGCCGCTCCGAGCTGATCCGCAGCTCCTCGTGGGCCAGGCCGGCGGTGAGCACGTCGGCCAGGGCCGCCGCGTCCAGATAGGAGAGGTGGTCGGCGACGCGGGCGCGCAGGGTGTCGCCGAGCCGCCGCGAGCGCAGCACCTGCTCGGTGAGTTCGGCCCGGGCGTCCGCCACGGCCAGCGTCTCGGTCAGCAGGGTCGCCAGGTAGAGCACCTCGACGCCGCGTTCGCGAAGCGCGGCGGCGAACGCGTCGTGCTCCTCCTGGGCGCGTCCCACCCAGGGGATCGCGTCGAACAGGAGCGAGTCGTTGTTGCGGGGGGTGAGCCGGGCCAGTTCCGGGCCGGGCCGGTGCAGCAGTACGGTGCCGAGCCGGCCGACTTCGCTGTCGACGTAGTGGGTCACTCCCGCAGCGTAGGGCAGGGTTTGGCGGCATCCGAGAAAAGAACTGTGGATGAATATGGCATTCATCCGTACTCACTCCGGCGCTCCGGCTTGCCGAACACCGGGAGTGGCAACGTAGGGTAGTGAGGACATAACTTCGAGGGACCTTTTGCCGGAGGTCGCGATGACTGTCTTTCCCGCACGACGAGCCGTACCGTCCGCTCGGGCACTGCCGCCCGTCGCGGTGCCCCACCCCCGCGTCGAGTCGCCCGGGGCTCTCGCACCGGTCCGTCCGACACCGCTCGAATGGGCCCGTCGTCGTCGGGCCGAGCGGGGTGCCCGGCGGTTGGAGGCGGCCGGCGCACGGGCGCTGGGCCAACTCGACCATCTCGGGCCGGCCTGGCACGTCATCGAGTGGCCCCGCACCGACGTGACTGACGTCCTGCTCGACCGCAACCAGGACGAGCGCGCCGGGTTCCTCGCCATCGGACCGAGCGGCCTGTTCGCGGTGACCATCGCCGACCACGGCCGGGCCCGCGTGCTCGTCGCCGGGGACGTGGTGCAGATCAACGGCAAGCGGCCGCCGTACGTGGCCGAAGCCCGCCGGGACGCCAAGCGCGCCAGCAAGGCCCTGTCCGACGCCGTGGGGCTCCCGGTTCCGGTCACGCCGGTGCTGACCTTCGTCGGCTCGGGCGTGATCAGCGTCTACGGCCTTCCGAAGGACTGCCTGATGGCCACCCACCGGGAGCTGGACCGGCTCCTCGTGGCCGGCGGCAGCCGGATCAGCCCGGCCACGGCCGAGAAGCTGTCCCGGGTCGCACAGCACCCCGGGACCTGGCTGAACGGCACGTACCGTCCAACGGCCGACTACCGGTGGTACGAGGAGGGCCGAACGGCCGCTGACAAGCCGGCCCACCACCGGTAACGTCACCGGCGACGCCACGCGGCTCCGGTCCCCCCGTTCACCCCACCGGCTCCCGCGCCGTCACCGGCCGCCTCGGGCCAGTCCGAGTAAGTCGGCGACCCGGTGCGCTCGGTGGTTCTGTCGGTGACCCGCTAGCGTGGACAGTCCGTCGGTGTACATAGGAGGCTCGGTGGCCCACGTCGAACTTTCGCTCTCCGAAGTGTTCGTGCCAGCGGCGCGGGCCTCGACAGAGCCGGAGCTCGACAACTTCGGCCAGTGGTCCTCGACGGTGTGCCGTGCCGACGAGCCCTGCCTGCTGATCGACGCCGACACACGGGTGGTGGCGATCTCCACGGCCGGCTGCGAGCTGCTGTGCCTGGGCGAGCCGGACGGCCTGATCGGGCGGCCGCTGCTCGACGGCGGGCTGCGCCTGCTCGACTTCACCGCCAACCGGGGCGAGCTGACCGAGGCCGAGATAGACAAGATTCCGCCTCTGCTGGCGCTCTCCTCCGGCCGTCTCGCCCGCGGTCTGCTCCGGGTGCAGGCCGCCTCGGCGGACAGCTCCGACGCGACAGTCGACGCGATCTCCACGCCGGTGCACGCGGACGGCGCAGTCGCCGGCTCCCTCACCTTCTTCTCCGAGGTCTGACCTGCGGCGGAGTGTGTCGTTCGCCGCACGCGACAATGCTGGGGCCGGTCGGCACCGAGACCGTAGGGTGCCCTCATGCTCGATATCGCTCTGCTGCCGGGGGAGTACGCCGTGTGCCGCCTGGCGGCCGACGCCGCCCTGCCGGAGCAGCTGTCGAGCGGGCTGGGCCGCGCCGACGTGGTCACCGTGAGCTGGACCGCCGACGGGATCTCGGTGATCTGCCCGGCCGACCGGGTGCCCGCGCAGGCGGTCGTGGAGACGGCGTGGCGTTGCCTACGGGTCGCCGGCCCGGCGGATCTGCCCAGCACCGGCACCCTGGCCGCGCTCGTCGACCCGCTCGCCGAGGCCCGGGTAAGCGTGGTCACCTTCTCCACGTTCGACACCGACTACGTGCTGGTGCCGGCCGTTCGGCTGGCGGAGGGCCGGGCCGCGCTGGAGCGCGCCGGGCACCGCGTCCTCGGCTGAGCTTCACCCGACCGTCCGCTCCCCCTACGATGGGCTCGGCCACCCCCGGCCGCGAAGAATTCTCCGATGTCCCGAGGATCGGCCCGTGCCGTTCACCCCGCTCCCCCGCGCGTCGTCCACCACGGCGCGGGCGATGACACGCACCGTGCTGCCGGCGCTCGCGCTGCTCGCCATCGGTGTGTCGACCGGCTGCGGCGCCCCACCCGAACTACGGGACCCGGACGCGCGGCCCACCAGCACGGGATCCCCGACGGCAGCGCCGACGCGTACCCCCGACGCCACGCCCAGCACCGTGCCGTCCGTCCCCCCCCTCCGCACGCCGTCGGCCACCTGTCTCTTATCCACATCTCCGAGCCCACGAGACCGGAGCCTATC
>NZ_VDFY01000222.1 GCF_006228125.1 Micromonospora orduensis
CACCCAACGCCGCCCCACCCCCGGGGTTGATCATGAAGTTGTTGTCACTCGACGCGGTGTGTCAGGGCGATAACTTCATGATCGAGTGGGGGTGAGGAGTTCGGCGATCAGCTCGTCGTCGTCCATCGCGCCGGTGGGGTGGAAGCCCAGGGAGGTGTAGAGGGCGGCGGCGTGGACGTTGTCCGGGTGGTACGAGAGCCGGACCGGGGGGTTGCCCTCCCGGGCCGCGAGCCAGGCCGCCAGGGTCCGCACCGTCGCCCGACCGACACCGCGGTTCTGCTCGGCGGCATCGATCAGCATGCCGCCGATCCAGTGTGATCCGTCGTCGTCCACGCCCCACATGACATGGCCGACGACGGTCTCACCGGCGTACACCGCAAGCGAGGTCCACACCTCGGAGCGGGTGCTGAGCAGCAGGTAGCGCGCGCCCAACGCGGCCACGAACCGCCGCTGGTCGTCGTGCGGGGCGACGTCGGCCACCGCCCGCAGGCGCCGTCAGTCGAGCAGGGCGTCCAGGCCGACGGTGAGTCCGGGGCGGCTACGCACCGCGCGGACGGCCAGCAGCACGCCGGGCATGAACGACACCCGGTCGTACGAGTCGTGTCGGATGGTCAGCGTCTCGCCGGTGGTGCCGAACAGCACCTCCTGGTGGGCGACCAGACCGGTGGCGCGTACGGCGTGCACGCGTACCCCGTCGATGTCGGCGCCCCGCGCGCCCGGCACCTCGTCCTTGGTGGCGTCCGGCACCGGGCCGAGGCCGGCCTCGGCGCGGGCCTGGGCGATCTGCCGGGCGGTGTGGGTGGCCGTGCCGCTCGGGGCGTCCAGCTTGCGCGGGTGGTGCTGCTCGATGATCTCGACGGACTCGAAGTGCCGGGCGGCTCGCGCGGCGAACTGCATCATCAGCACCGCGCCGATGCCGAAGTTCGGGGCGATGACCACGCCCACCTCGGGTTTGTCGGCGAGCCAGCCGCGCACCTGCTCCAGCCGCTGCCCGGTGAAGCCGGTCGTGCCGACCACCGCGCTGATGCCCTGGTCGATGCACCACTTCAGGTTGTCCATGACGACGTCCGGTGTGGTGAAGTCGACGACCACGTCGGCGCCGGAGACGGCGGAGCGGCTGTCGCCCTGGTCGATCGACGCCGCGAGGGTGAGATCGTCGGCGGCGTCGACCGCCTTGCAGACCTCCATGCCCATTCGGCCACGGGCACCGAACACGCCGACCCGAATCTTCTCCCGCTCGTCAGTCACGGGGCACAACCTATCCCAATCGGGACGTGCCCCAGTCGTCGGATCCGTGCGGCTCCACCGACCGGGACGCGCCCCCGGACCGTGCGGCGGCGGCTCTCACACCGCGAAGTCGCTCTCCCCGAACGGGCCGACCACGGCCAGCGACATCGGGCGGCTGAGCAGCTCCGCGGCGAGGACGTTCACGTCCGCCACGGTCACCTCGTCGACCCGGCGGAGCAGCTCGTCGACCGGCATCAGGTCGCCGTAGAGCAGCTCACCCTTTGCCAGCCGGCTCATCCGGGAACCGGTGTCCTCCAGGCCGAGCACGAACGAGCCCTTGCTCATGCCCTTGCCCCGGGCCACCTCGGCCTCGGTCAATCCATCGGCGGCCACTCGGGCCAGTTCGGCGCGGGTCAGGGCCAGCACCTCGTCCACCTTGCCCGGCGCGCAGCCGGCGTAGACGGCGAACAGGCCGGTGTCGGCGTACTGGCTGGCGTACGAGTAGACCGAGTACGCGAGGCCGCGCTGCTCGCGGATCTCCTGGAACAGGCGGCTGGACATGCCGCCACCGAGGACGTTGTTGAGCACCCCGAGGGCGAAGCGCCGATCGTCGAGGCGGTCGATGCCGGGGCAGCCGAGCAGGACGTGCGCCTGCTCGGTCTCCTTCGGCTCGACAAGTGTGGTCACCGGTCTGGTGCGTACCGCCGGAGTGGCCGCGCGGTGCGGCGCCGGGCTGGCCGGGTCGCTGTCCAGTGGGGTGCCCCGGACGGCCTGGCGGACCAGCTTGACCACCGCGGCGTGATCCAGGTTGCCGGCGGCGGCGATGACGATCTGCGGCGCCGTGTAGCGACCCCGGTAGAAGCTCTGGATCTGCCGCCGGGTCATCGGCGTGACGGTCTCCTCGGTGCCGGAGATCAGCCGACCCAGCGGGTGGTCGCCGTAGACGGCGCGGGCGAAGAGGTCGTGCACCTCGTCACCGGGCTCGTCGTCGTGCATGGCGATCTCCTCCAGGATCACGCCACGTTCGGTCTCCACGTCGGCCGGCTCCAGCAGCGAGTCGGCGACCAGGTCGCACATCACGTCGATCGCCAGCGGCAGGTCCTCGTCCAGCACGCGGGCGTAGTAGCAGGTGTATTCCTTCGTGGTGAAGGCGTTCGTCTCGCCACCCACCGCCTCGATCTGCGAGGAGATCTCCAGCGCCGTGCGCTTGTGGGTGCCCTTGAAGAGCAGGTGCTCCAGGAAGTGCGCGGCGCCGGCCTGCGGACCGGTCTCGTCACGCGAGCCGACCGCCACCCAGATGCCGAAGGACACGCTGCGCATCGCCGGGATCGCCTCGGTGAGCACGCGCAGGCCGCTGGGCAGCACGGTACGTCGTACCGTGCCGCCCAGCGGGTCGTCGCTGAGCGTCCGGGTCACCGCGCGGGAGGTGCCGCCGGAGCGGCCCGCCCCGGTGTCCCGAGATGGGGCCACCCCCCGTCGATCCGGTGGAAACGGCGCACTGAAGGCCCGACTCACGTGGTGCTCCCGGTTCGACGAGGGGTGGGTGATGCTGTGTACGACGGTCAGCTGTGCCGGGTCCGGCGGCGCGGACGCTCGCCGCCCTCGCCACCACCCTCGCCGCCGCCGCCCTCGCCACGGTCGCCGCGCTCCGGGCCACGCCCGCCCCGGTCGCCACCACGCTCGCGGTCGCCCCGGTCACGCGGACCCCGGTCGCCCCGGTCCCGGCCAGCCGGGCGGTCGCCGCCGGCGGCCTCACCGGCGGCCGGCGCCTCGGCGCCCTCCGGGCGGACCTTGTCGAGGTAGATCTTGCCGCGGGCGTCGATGTCCGCGATCTCGACCTCGACCCGGTCGCCGACGTTGAGGAAGTCCTCGACGCGCTCGACCCGCTTGCCGTCGCCCACCTTGGAGATGTGCAGCAGGCCGTCCCGGCCCGGCAGCAGCGAGATGAACGCACCGAACGCGGCGGTCTTGACCACCGTGCCGAGGAACCGCTCCCCCACCTTCGGCAGGGTCGGGTTGGCGATGCCGTTGATCCGGTCGACGGCCGCCTGGGCCGACGGGCCGTTGGTGGCGCCGACGTAGATCGTGCCGTCGTCCTCGATGGAGATCTCGGCGCCGGTCTCGTCCTGGATCGCGTTGATGGTCTGACCCTTCGGGCCGATCACCATGCCGATCTTGTCCACCGGGATCTTGACGGTGGTGACCCGCGGCGCGTAGTCCGACATCTCGGCCGGAGCCTCGATCGCCGCCCTCATGACCCCGAGGATGATCTGCCGGGCCTCGTTCGCCTGCTGCAGCGCGGCGGCCAGCACGTCCGACGGGATGCCGTTGAGCTTGGTGTCGAGCTGCAGCGCGGTGACGAACTCCGGCGTGCCGGCGACCTTGAAGTCCATGTCACCGAACGCGTCCTCGGCACCGAGGATGTCGGTGAGCGTCACGTACTGGGTCTTGCCGTCCACCTCGTCGGAGATGAGACCCATCGCGATGCCGGCGACCGGCGCCTTCAGCGGGACACCCGCGGAGAGCAGGCCCAGCGTCGAGGCGCAGACCGAACCCATCGAGGTGGAGCCGTTGGAGCCGAGCGCCTCGGACACCTGCCGGATGGCGTACGGGAATTCCTCGCGCGACGGCAGCACCGGGATCAGCGCCCGCTCGGCGAGCGCGCCGTGGCCGATCTCGCGCCGCTTCGGCGAGCCGACCCGGCCGGTCTCACCGGTCGAGTACGGCGGGAAGTTGTAGTTGTGCATGTAGCGCTTGCGGTTCTCGGGGGACAGCGTGTCCACCATCTGCTCCATGCGGAGCATGTTCAGCGTGGTGACGCCCAGGATCTGGGTCTCGCCCCGCTCGAACAGCGCCGAACCGTGCACCCGGGGCAGCACGCCGACCTCGGCGGTCAGCGACCGGATGTCCCGCGGGCCACGCCCGTCCATGCGGACCTGCTCGCGCAGCACGCGGTTGCGCACCTCGGACTTGGTCAGCGACCGGAACGCAGCGCTGAGCTCCTTCTCCCGACCCTCGAAGCGCGGGGCGAGCTCCTCCATCACGCGGGCCTTCACCGCGTCCAAGGCCTCCTCGCGGTCCGCCTTGCCGGCGATGGTGATCGCCTCGGCCACGTCGCCGCGGGCCAGCTCGGCCACCGCGTCGTACACGTCGTCCTGGTAGTCCAGGAAGACCGGGAACTCGGTGACCGGCTTGGCGGCGACCTCGGCCAGCTCGCTCTGGGCGCGGCACAGCTCACGGATCGCCGGCTTGGCGGCCTCCAGGCCGCTGGCGACGACCTCCTCGGTCGGGGCGGTGGCACCGGCCGAGATGAGGGCGACGGCGTTCGGGGTGGCCTCGGCCTCGACCATCATGATCGCGACGTCGCCGTCGTCGAGCGTGCGGCCGGCCACGACCATGTCGAAGGTGGCGCGAGCCAGCTCCTCCAGGGTCGGGAAGGCGACCCACTGGCCGTCGATGTGGGCGACGCGGGTCGCCCCGATCGGGCCGGAGAACGGCAGGCCGGAGAGCTTGGTCGACATCGAGGCGGCGTTGATCGCCACGACGTCGTACGGGTGCTGCGGGTCGAGCGCGAGGATGGTCTCGACGACCTGGACCTCGTTGCGCAGGCCCTTGACGAAGGACGGGCGCAGCGGCCGGTCGATCAGCCGGCAGGTGAGGATCGCGTCCTCGCTGGGCCGACCCTCGCGGCGGAAGAACGAGCCGGGGATGCGGCCCGCGGCGTACATCCGCTCCTCGACGTCGACGGTCAGCGGGAAGAAGTCGAACTGCTCCTTCGGGTGCTTACCGGCGGTCGTGGCGGAGAGAACCACCGTCTCGCCCAGCTGGGCGATGACGGAACCGGCGGCCTGGCGAGCCAGCCGACCGGTGGAGAAGGTGATCTCACGGGTGCCGAAGGACCCGTTGTCGATCACGGCGGTGCGGGATTCGGTGCCGAGTTTGGTCTCGGTCATGTGCTGTCGTGCTCCTTCGCGTCGTGGGCCCACGACGTCGGGGAGCTGCTCAGCCGGCCGGTCTTCGATCGAAGCGCCCGGGTGGCCGGCATGATGCCGGGTTCCCGGGGGCCACTACCGGAGACCGGTACGCTGACCGGCTCCCTCTCGGGTGGTCGCGCGGCCCGTGTTTCCTCAGGTGGGACGCGGTACGGGGGAGTGGCCGGCCGGCCACTCCCCCGTCACGTCACCGGCGCAGACCGAGCCGCTCGATGAGCGACCGGTAGCGGGCAATGTCCTTCTTCTGGACGTAGTTGAGCAACCGACGGCGCCGGCCGACCAGCAGCAGCAGCCCACGGCGGCTGTGGTGGTCGTGCTTGTGCACCTTCAGGTGCTCGGTCAGCTCGGCGATCCGCTTGGTGAGGACCGCGACCTGGACCTCCGGCGAACCGGTGTCGCCCTCGGCGGTCGCGTACTCGGCGCGGATGCTGGCCTTGGCTTCCTGATCGAGCGCCATGTTCTCCCTGTTTCGATGGGTTGATCAAGTGGGTGTCCGTCGTCCCGGTGGACCGGGAACGGACCGGTACCTCGCACCCGCGGCGTCGAGCAGGCACGCGAGGCCCCACGCCGGTCACCCGACGTCCCGGCCAGACTACCAGCACCCGCCGGTAACAGCCGGCCAAGGGCCTCGGCGGGGGCCGCGCCGCTCAGCGCAGAGCGCGCCGGGTGCGTTCGACGTCCTGGTTCATCTGGGCGATCAACGGCTCGATCGCGTCGTACCGGACCTGCCCGCGCAGGTGCGCCACGAAGTCCAGGGCCAGCCGCTCGCCGTACAGGTCGCCGCTGAAGTCCAGCGCGTACGCCTCGACCCGTCGCTCCCGGCCGGAGAAGGTCGGGTTGGTGCCCACCGACACGGCCGCCATCAGCGGCTCGTGCTGCCCGCGGCGGATCAGGCGGGCGGCGTACACCCCGTCGGCGGGCACCGCCGCGTACCGGTGGCAGAGCAGGTTGGCGGTGGGGAAGCCCAGCTCACGGCCGCGCTGGTCGCCGCGGACCACCACGCCCTCCAGCCGGTGCGGCCGGCCCAGCGCGGCCGCGGCCGCGCCGACGTCGCCCGCGTCGACGCAGGAGCGGATGTACGTGGAGGAGAAGACGGTGCCGTCCTCGGTGACCAGCGGGCCGCCCTCCACCCCGAAGCCGAAGGTCCGGCCGAGCCGCTCCAGCAGCGCCACGTCACCGGCGGCGCGGTGCCCGAAGCGGAAGTTGCCGCCGACCACCACCAGCGCGGCGTGCAGGTGCTCGACCAGGACGTCGTGCACGAACTGTTCGGCCGGCAGTCGGGAGAACTCCGGGGTGAACGGCACCACGCAGAGCACGTCCACGCCGAGCGCCTCGATCAGTTCCGCCTTGCGGGCCTGCTCGGTGAGCACCGCCGGGTGCGAGCCGGGGCGGACCACCTCGGCCGGGTGCGGATCGAAGGTGACCACCACCGACTGCACGCCCAACTCCCGGGCGCGGGCCACCGCGTGGCCGATGGTCGCCTGGTGCCCCCTGTGCACGCCGTCGAAGACGCCGATGGTGACGACCGAACGTCCCCACCCTCCGGGCGCCGCGTCGTACCCCCGCCACCGCTGCATGCCGCTCCTCCCCTGCTGTCCCGCCGGCCGGGGGCCGGCGGACCTGCGCCCCGCCGTCAGGCCGGGGCGAGCACGATCTCCGCGCGGGCCCGCCCGTCCCGCTCGCTGACGATAGCGATCAGGCCGCCCGCCGGACCGAAGACGGCGTACGGCCCGGTGCGCCCGGTCGGGTCCAGCGGGCCGCCGTGGGCGAGCACCCGCGCCTCGTCGGGCGTGGCGTCGCGGCGCGGGAAGAACCGGTCGGCCGCCGCGTCCAGCGGGAGGTTGACCACGGCCGGGGCGCGCTGCTCCAGCTCGTCGAGGGTGGCCGCCTCGTCGAGGGTGAAGCCGCCGACCGCGGTCCGGCGCAGCGCGGTCAGGTGCCCACCGACGCCGAGCGCCAGGCCCGCGTCCCGGGCGATGGCCCGGATGTACGTGCCGGAGGAGCAGGTCACGTCCACGTCCACGTCGACCACGTCCGACTCGGTGCGACGGATCGCCAGCACCTCCAGCCGGGAGATGGTGACCCGGCGCGCCGGCAGTTCCACGCTCTCGCCGTCGCGGACCCGCTTGTACGCCCGCTGCCCGTTGATCTTGATGGCGCTGACCGCGCTCGGCACCTGGTCGACCTCGCCGCTCAGGGCCGCCAGCGCGGACCGGATCCCGTCGTCGGTCACAAGGCCGGCGGGGGTGGTGGCGATCACGTCACCCTCGGCGTCGTCGGTGACGGTGGCCTGACCGAGTCGGATGGTGGCGGTGTAGCTCTTGCCCGCGCCGATCACGTAGGTCAGCAGCCGGGTGGCCCGGCCCACACCGATGACCAGCACTCCGGTGGCCATCGGGTCGAGGGTGCCGCCGTGGCCGACCCGCCGGGTCCTCGCCAGTCGGCGGATCCGCGCCACCACGTCGTGCGACGTCATGCCGCCGGGCTTGTCGACCACGATCAGGCCATCGGTGCTCACGTCGTGCAAGCCTGCCAGACGCCCCGTACGGGCAGATGCGTGGGCGGCGCTCGGGTGCGGCCCGCCACGGTTGCGGACGGGGCAACGCCCCGCCCAGGGAGGTGCGATGATCATCCGCCCCCTGCCGCCGCCACACCAGGACCCGCCGATGACCCCCGACCGACGTCCGGCCCACGAACACCGGCACCCCGTCGACCTGCCGGACTGGATGCGGGGACCGGCACCGACGCGTCGAACCCCCACTCGGCTCCTCGACGACCTCGTCGAGCGCCAGCGGGGTTTGAACGCGGCCCGCCGGGCCTGGTGGCGGTGGCGCGACCGGACCCGGTGGAGCGATTCGCATCCGCACGTCGTCGCCGTGGTGTCGTTCGTCTTCGCCGCCGTGGTGGGCACTGCGGCGGTGTTCGGCGCCTACTACCTGCTCGCGCTGGCCATGCGCGGCCACTACTGACGGAGGAACTGTGGCGGACACGCCAACGACGAGCGAGCCCACGTCGCCGGAGCCGGACGCGGTCTCCCAACCCGCCGCGGTCGCCGAGGTCAACCCGGTCCACCTGCCGGACTGGATGCGGTCACCGCAGGTCGAGCACCAACCGACCGGGCTGGACCGGCTGCGGTTCTTCTCGGCCCGGCACAACGGCCCGCTGCTGGTCGGCTTCGGCCTGGTGCTGGCCCTACTGATGGTCGTCGGCGGCGCGGTGCTGGTCGGTCGGGTCGCCGACGGTGTCCGCGCGTCAGCCACGGCGAGCCCGACGCCGAGCCCCACCCTGCCGGTGAGCAGGGTGGGCGAGCCACGAGACCTGTTCATCGGGACCCCGGCGGCCTCGTTCGCCGCAGGCGAGAAGGCCGTGCGGATGCCGGCAGCGAACGACAGCGGGCCGTTCAGCGCGAAGGAGGTGAGCGTCGCGCTGGAGTCGGTACGCAAGGCGTTGATCAAGGGCCGGTTGGACAGGTCGATGTTCGTGGGCGATACCGAACCGTTCCTCGCGCTGCTCGCGCCCGACGCCCGCGAACAGCTCCGGTCGAACTTCGCCGACGGCAGTTTCCTGCGCTACGCGACCCGCATGTCATCGCAGTCGGAGTGGGAGCCCGACCCGCGAGCCGCCGGCCGGATCAGTTACCGGGCTACCACCGAGGAGAACGGGGTCCGGCTGCTGGAGGTGACCACGGAGTTCGTGTGGGCGTACCCATTCGACGTGAACTTGCAGGCGCCCGCCGGAGCCGGGTTGGTGGCGATCCGCGACCGGGTGGTCTGGCAGGTGCCGCACCCGGACGACGTGCAGGCGTCCTCCCGGGGCCTTTGGATCGGTTCGGCGGAGGCCGTCACCTGGAACGCGGACTGCGGTCAACTGCGTGACGGCTGGGTCCGGGAGCAGTACTGGATGGCTAGCCTGCACGGGAAGCGGGTGCCAGCCGGCGACCCCGGCACGATCTTCGACCTCGACGCACCCGCGCCGAGCACCACGCGGTGCTGAGCGACGGACGACCGCGACCGGGTCAGCGGACGGCCCCGACCACCGCCCAGCGGCCGTTGCGCAGGCGCAGCAGCAGGGCGACCAGCCGGATCACCACGAACAGGGTGAGCCCGGCCCAGATGCCGCCCAGCCCGAGATCGAGCACGTACGCCAGCCAGATGGCCGGCAGGAAGCCGCCGAGGGCCGCGACGACGGTGAGGTTGCGCAGGTAGCGCACGTCGCCGGCGCCGATCAGCACGCCGTCGAGGGCGAACACCACCCCGGCCAGCGGCAGCATCACGACGAACCACGGCCAGGCCACCATCGCCTGTTCGCGTACCTGCGGATCGGAGCTGAACCACGACGGCACGACGCCGGCGCCGGCGGCGATGAGCAGCGCGAAGCCGATGCCGCAGACGCCGCCGAGCAGGCCGATCCGCCGGGCCAGCGCCCGGGCGTCCGCCGCGTCGCCGGCCCCGAGCGCGGCACCGACCAGGGACTGCGCGGCGATGGCGAGGGCGTCGAGCACCAGCGCCGAGAAGAACCAGAGTTGCAGGGCGATCTGGTGGGCGCCCACGGCGGCGGCGCCGAAGCGGGCGGCGACGGCGGTCGCGGACAGGAAGCTGGCCTGGAACGCCACGCCCCGGATCAGCAGGTCTCGGCTGAGCACCAGTTGCTGGCGGATCACCCGGGGCTGGGGCCGCAGCGACACCCGTTCGGCGACCAGCGCGGCGGCGAAGAGCCCACCGGCGATCGTCTGGGCGACCACGTTCGCGACCGCGGAACCGACCAGGCCGAGCCCGGCGGGGTAGACCAGCAGGGGGCAGAGCAGCGCGGACAGCAGGTTGGGCCCGAGCACGAAGAACAACGGTCGGCGGGTGTCCTGCACGCCGCGCAGCCAGCCGTTGCCGGCGGCGGCGAGCAGCAGGCCCGGGGCGCCGAGGGCCGCGATCCGCAGCCACTGCGCGGCGGCGTCGGCCACGTCGCCACCACCGCCGGCGAGGGTACGCGCCAACGCGCCGCCGCCGAACTGCATGCCGATCGCGATCAGCAGTCCGACACCGAACGCCAACCAGGACGACTGGACGCCCTCGGCGACCGCGGCGGCCCGGTCACCCGCGCCGAAGCGGCGGGCCGCCCGCCCGGTGGTGCCGTACGCGACCACGGTGCCGACCCAGGCGGTGAGCGTCATCACCGTGCCGGCGACGGCGAGCGCGGCGAGCGGCACCCGGCCGAGGTGACCGACCACCGCCGTGTCGACGAGCACGTAGAGCGGCTCGGCGGCGAGCACCACGAGGGCCGGCAGGGCGAGGCTGGCGATCCGCTGAGGCGAGGCGGATCGGTGGGTGGCGGCGGTCTGGCTCATCGCCGCCGATCCTGGCATGGGCGCGGTAAGGATCGCAAACCTGATGACGGCTTACTCCGACGGTGTGTGGCGCACAGGCTCGTCGCGGCCCCGCGCAGCGCCTACCGCCTACCGGTCGGGCCGGACTGCCGGCCGGCCGGGTGGACCCGGGGGATCACCGCCGGGCGGGTCGGATCACTGGCGGGTGTCCATCGACGTCTGCAGCGCGCGGCGGGCCTGCTCGCGGGCGTCGTCGGTGGTTTCCGTCTTGGGCTTGTTCGGCATGGTGGCGCTCCTTCCAGGGTGCGAGCCACCGGCGCGCGGCGGCCCTCACGGGCGGTCGTGCTGAGCGCCCCACGGCGGTCCGGGGTTACCGGAGCAGCCGACTGGGCAGCGTGAGCCCGGGTCGGTCCGACCCTGGAGGGAGGCGGCGCGAGGTGTGGCACCACAGCCCACGACCTGCACCGCAACGCGGTGCCGGCCGTCTCCCAAGTTATCGTTCAGGTCCACATGCTGCTCATGGTTCCCGCCATTTGGACGGCCGGCATCCCGGCTCAGCGGGCCAGGAAGTGCCAGCCCAGCCACCACCAGAACCCGAACAGACCGATCCGGCCCACCGGCACCGGGCCGACCTCGTACCGCATCACGTACGCGCAGACCTCGCCCAGGGTCGGGATGCGGGACCCCTCCCGCCGGGCCAGCCACTCGACCGCCGCGAACAGGGCCAGCGAGGTGAGGAAACCGCCGATCGCGAGCGCCCGCATCATCGCCGCACCAGCCCCCAGAACGCGGCCAGCCAGGCGAACCACGCCGCCGACCGGGTCAGATGGTCCTCCAGCAGAGGATCGGCCAGCCGGGAGAAGGTGGGAAAGTCGTCGCCGACCGCCATGACGAAGGTGACGCCCTCGAAGACCCCGAACACCACCACCGGCAGCGCCCACCAGGCCGCGCCCGCGCCCAACCGGCGCGGCGCCGGCCGGCGCGGCACCCGGTTGCTCAGACCGAGCCAGATCAGCACCCCACCGGTGCCGAGAGTGTAGAGATTCGCCTCGGTGGAGAACGACGCGAACCGCCCGCCAACGAGCGACAGGCAGACCAGGACGGGGACGGAGACGGCGGGCCGATCCCAGGCGCGGGGGGCCTCCACGGTGAGGTCGTGCGGCTGCTCCATCCCGCAATTCTTCCCGTTATCACGGAGCGCCGGAAGACCGACACTCCCCGGAGCTGACCCTGATCTTCCCGCCCGGCCGGCCGACCGGCGGTCAGACGTCGGAGCTGATCACCGCCGCGTCCAGCTGATCGCGGATCGACCCGATCACCTGCTCGGCGCTCCCCCGGCCGGTGAACCCCGCCGCGAACCGGTGGCCACCGCCGCCCAGCGCGACCGCGACCCGACTGACGTCGACGCCGCCCTTGCTGCGCATGGACACCGCCCACTCGTCCGGCCGGACCTGCTTCAACACGCAGCTCACGTCCGCTTCGGCGGTGCACCGCACCGAGTCGATCAGCGCCTCCAGCACGTACGGCCGCTGGTCGTGTCGGATCAGGTCCTCCAGCGTGGCGAAGGTCCACACCAGCCCACGGCCGTCGGCGGCAGCCGGCTCCAGCCGAGCCCGGCCGAGCACCTCACCGAAGAGACGCACCGCGCCGAAGGGACGGGTGTCGAAGACCCGCCGGGAGATGTCACCGGGCGAGATGCCGGTGGCCAGCAACCGGGCGGCCAGGTGGTGCACGGCCGGGGTGGTCGCCTCGAACCGGAACGACCCGGTGTCCGTGGTCAGCGCCACGTACAGGCACTCGGCGATGGCCCGGTCCAGGGGTACGCCGAGCCGGGTCAGCAGCTGCTCGGCCACCACCGACGTCGCGGCGGCGGTCGGGTCGACCAGGTTGACCGTGCCGAAGCCGTCGTTGGAGGCGTGATGGTCGAGCACCAACGCCGCGCCGGCGCTCGTCAACCGCCCGGCCAACTCGCCCAGACGCGACTCGCTCGCCGCGTCGAAGCAGATCACCAGGTCCGGCGCCGGGTCCACGTCAGTCGCCGGAACCAGCAGCTCCAGGCCGGGCAGCCCACGGAACGGCTCGGGCACCTCCGGCGGCCCGGGGAAGGTCGCCTGCAAACTACCCACACCGAAACGCAGCAGCCCCAGGCCGAAGCCGAGCATGCTGCCCAGCGCGTCCCCGTCCGGGTTCACGTGGCAGATCAGCAGCACCCGCCCGGTCGGTGGGAGAGCGCGGATCAGCGCCTCGGCCGCCGCCCAGTCCGCCTCGGCGGGGCCGGCGCCGGCCGTCGGGGCGAGCTGCGCGCCGGCGGTGCCGGTCACCGCGCTTCCCCACCCCGGGGGCTCTCCGTGACGTCGGCGGCCTCGATGGCCTCGTCCGTCTCGTCGTCGTCCTCGTCGTCGACCCGGTACGGCTGCGCCTCGCCCGCGTACTCCGCCCGGGCGGCGAGCCGCTGCACCTCGGCGTCGGCGTTGCGGGCCGCGGCCAGCAGATCGTCGATGTGCTTGACCTGGTCCTGCACGTCGTCCAGGACGAACGTGAGGGTCGGCGAGTGCCGCAGCCCGAGAGCCTTGCCGACGGTGCTGCGCAGCAGCCCCTTGGCGCTCTCCAGGGCCGCCGCGGTGTCCGCCTGCGCCACCGCGTCACCCAGCACGGTGTAGAACACGGTCGCGTCGCGCAGATCCGCGGTGATCCGGGCGTCGGTGATGGTGATCATGCCGAGCCGCGGATCCTTGATCTGGCTCCGCACCACCGACGCGACCAGCTCACGCACCCGTTCCGCGTGCCGGCGTACCTTGGCCGGATCAGACATCTCGCCACCTCCACGGCGTCCTGCTCCCGGCCGCCCGGCGACCCGCAGGACGCCGGCCGACCGGCCAACAACTCGAACACTACCTTCGCGGCCGGACCCGGTCGCCCGGCCCGGCCGGCACCCTGGTCAGTCGTCGTCCGCGCCGTACAACCGGCGCCGCACCGACAGCAACTCGACCTCCGGGCGAGCCGCCACCAGGCGCTCACACGAGTCGAGCACCTCGCGGACGTGCGCCGCCTCGGCGGCCACCACGGCCACCGCTATCTCCGCTCGACCATGCAGGTCGAGCGCACCCACCTCGGCGGCCGACACCTCGAAACGGCGCAACGCCGCCACGATCGGCCGTACATATGATCTCTTGGCTTTGAGCGACCGGGAGTCGCCCGGCAGCAGCAGGTCGAAGACCGCGTTTCCGGTGAACATCGCCCCGGACGATACCGCCACCCGACCCCGCATGATCAAGGGGTTTACGCCAAACGGCGTAAACCCCTTGATCAGCGTGTCACTGCCGGATCAGGCGCGAGCCTTCTCCCGCATCTCGAAGGTCTCGATGACGTCGCCGACCTGGACGTTGTTGTAACCACCCAGGGTCAGACCACACTCGAAGCCCTCGCGGACCTCGGTGGCGTCATCCTTGAACCGCTTGAGCGAGGTGATCGTGAGGTTGTCCGCCACGACCGTCCCGTCCCGAAGCAGGCGTGCCTTCGCGTTGCGTCGGATGATGCCCGACCGGACGATACAACCGGAGATGTTGCCGATCTTGGACGAGCGGAAGACGTCGCGGATCTCCGCGGTGCCCAGCTCGACCTCCTCGTACTCCGGCTTGAGCAGGCCCTTGAGCGCCGCCTCGATCTCCTCGATGGCCTGGTAGATGACGGTGTAGTACCGGATCTCCACGCCCTCGCGGTCGGCCATCTCACGGACCTTGTTCGAGGCCCGCACGTTGAAGCCGATGATCGTGACCGGCTCGGACGAGGCGCTCGCGAGCATGACGTTGCTCTCGGTGATCGCGCCGACGCCCCGGTCGAGGACCTTGAGCTGGACCTCCTCGGGAATGTCGAGGTTGAACAGCGCGTCCTCCAGGGCCTCCACCGAACCGGAGACATCGCCCTTGAGGATGAGGTTGAGCGACGTCTTCTCGCCCTCCTTGAGCTGCTCCATGAGCGTCTCGAGGGTGGCCCGACCACGGGAGTTGGCGAATGCCGCCGCCCGCCGCCGCGCCTGGCGCTGCTCGGCGATCTGCCGCACCGTCCGGTCGTCCGCCGCGGCGAGGAACGTGTCGCCCGCGCCGGGAGGCGCGGTCAGACCCAGGACCATGACCGGACGCGCCGGCCCGGCCTCGGAGACCTGGTTGCCGTTCTCGTCGAGCATGGCCCGGACCCGGCCGTGCGCCCCACCGGCGACGATCGAGTCGCCCGCCCGCAGGGTGCCCTTCTGCACCAGCACCGTCGCCACCGCACCGCGGCCCTTGTCCAGGTGCGCCTCGATGGCCACACCCTGCGCCGGCCCGTCGATCGGAGCGGTCAGCTCCAGCGACGCGTCGGCGGTCAGCAGGACAGCCTCGAGGAGTTCCTCGATGCCGATGCCCGGCTTCGCGGCCACGTTGACGAACATGGTCTCGCCGCCGTACTCCTCGGCGACCAGGCCGTACTCGGTCAGCTGCTGGCGGACCTTGTCCGGGTTGGCCTCCGGCTTGTCGACCTTGTTGACCGCGACCACGATCGGCACGTCGGCCGCCTTGGCGTGGTTCAACGCCTCGATGGTCTGCGGCATCACGCCGTCGTCGGCCGCGACCACCAGGATCACGATGTCCGTCACCTGGGCGCCACGGGCACGCATGGCGGTGAACGCCTCGTGACCCGGGGTGTCGATGAAGGTCACCGCGCGGTCCACACCCTCGTGCGGAACGTGCACCTGGTACGCACCGATGTGCTGGGTGATGCCACCCGCCTCACCGGCCACGACGTTCGCCTTACGGATCGCGTCGAGCAGCTTGGTCTTACCGTGGTCGACGTGACCCATGACGGTCACGACCGGCGCACGGCTGACCAGACGCTCCTCGGCCACCTCCGCGTCGAGGTCGATGTTGAACTGCGCGAGCAGCTCGCGGTCCTCGTCCTCCGGGCTGACGATCTGGATGTCGAAGCCCAGGTGCTCACCCAGCAGCTGCAGGGTGTCGTCAGAACAGGACTGGGTCGCGGTGACCATCTCGCCCAGGTTGAACATCTCCTGGACCAGCGAACCCGGGTTGGCGTTGATCTTGTCGGCGAAGTCCGACAGGGAGGCGCCACGGGACAGCCGGACGACCTGACCCTGACCCCGGGGAGCACCCGAGCTCATGGTCGGAGCCGACAGGTTGTCGAACTCCTGTCTGCGCTGCTTCTTGGACTTGCGACCACGTGTCGGCCGGCCACCCGGACGCCCGAAGGCACCCGCGGCGCCGCCGCCACGGCCACGACCACCGGCACCCGGACGACCGCCGCCGCCAGCCGGGGCACCCGGACGGAAACCGCCGCCGGGAGCACCGCCACCGCCGCCGGGACCGCCACGGTAGCCACCGCCACCGCCGGCACCACCGCCGCCACCAGGGCCGCCGCGGTAACCGCCGCCGCCACCGGCGCCGCCGCCGGGGCCGCCACGGAAGCCGCCGCCACCGCCACCGGGACGGCCCGCGCCGCCGCCGGGACGACCAGCACCACCGGGGCCGGGGCGACCGGCAGCCGGACGCTGGCTCGGCATGGACGCCGGGCTGGGCCGCGGCGGCATGGAGTTCGGGCTGGGCCGCGGCGGCATACCCGCCGGGGTGTTGGGCCGAGGGCCACCCGCGCCGGCCGCCGGGGGCCGCTGCTGCTGGCCACCCTGGATGCCGAACGGGTTGTTACCGGCGCCGCGCGCCGGCGGACGACCGCCCGGCCGGGCACCCGGACCGGGAGCCGGCGTGCTCGGACGAGCTGCCGGCGAACCGGGACGGGGCGGCATCGCGGCCGGACCCGGCCGGGGGCCGGGGCGGTTGCCGTCCGTCGGGGGCTCCCGGCGGACGTTGTCCCGCTGCTGCTGGCGGGCGGCCTGCGCGGCCTTGACCGCGGCCTCCTGCTCAGCCTTCAGCGCGGCGGCACGCGCCTCCGCGGCCGCCACCTCGATGTCGTGGGCACTCGCCGGCTTGGCGACCGGAGCCGCGGGCTGCGGCGCACCGGGCACCGGACCCTTCGGCTTCGGGCCGGGAGCCGGCGCGGCCGGCCGCCGAGGCGGCATCGGCTTGGCCGAGACCCGTGGCGCGCCCGGGGTCGGGGACGGCGTCGGGGTCGGACTCGGGCTCGTGGCCGGCGCCGAAGCGGGCGCCGACGGGGCCGCGGGCGCCGGACCACCGGCGGACGCGACGAATGCGTTACGCAGCCGACGGGCGACGGGCGCCTCGACGGTGCTGGACGCGGACTTCACGAACTCGCCCATTTCCTTCAACTTGGCGAGAACGGTCTTACTCTCGACCCCGAGCTCCTTTGCAAGCTCGTGTACGCGGGCCTTGCCTGCCACTGCACTCCTCACTCCGAGGTCGTGCGGGCAGCACCCGCAGCGACCTCACTCGTGCACTTGAAGCCTGGTCATTTCAGGGACTTCATCGTGTGCTCATGTCGGTCGTCCTACCCTGCTAGCGACCCTCGCCCGGTCGGGCTGACCGGACGTAGTGGTTGGCGCATCGACGTGCTCCGCCAGCACACCGTGGTCGAGGACCTCGGTGATGCGCAACGCACGCCCGAAGGCGCGGCGCCGCACAGCCAGCGCGAAGCAGGCCGGATCCGGGTGCATGTTCGCCCCCCGACCCGGCAGCCTGCGGCGCGGATCAGGCCGGAGGCTGTAACCAGCCTCGTCCCCGATCGCGACGATCCGCAGCAATTCGCTGGCCGGCGCACGTTGCCGGCAACCCACACAGGTGCGCTCCGGCTGCGCGCGTCGTACCACTGGAGGAAGTCTACCCCTAGCTGCCCGAGATCGCGCCGCCCGGCTCCGGCACGTGATCAGCTGCCCCGCGCGCGGCGGGCGCGGTCTGCTCCGCGTCGGACCGAATATCGATCCGCCAACCGGTCAACCGGGCAGCGAGTCGGGCATTCTGCCCCTCCCGCCCGATGGCGAGGGAGAGCTGGAAGTCCGGAACGGTCACACGGGCGGCCCGACCGGCCAGGTCCACGACCTCGACCCGCAGCGCCTTGGCCGGCGACAACGCGTTGCCGACGAAGGTGGCCGGGTCGTCCGACCAGTCGATGATGTCGATCTTCTCGCCGTGCAGCTCGCTCATCACGGCACGCACCCGCTGACCCATCGGGCCGATGCAGGCCCCCTTGGCGTTCACCCCGGGGGTGGTGGAGCGGACGGCGATCTTCGTACGGTGACCTGCCTCACGGGCGATCGCACCGATCTCCACCGTGCCGTCGGCGATCTCCGGCACCTCCAGCGCGAACAGCTTCTTGACAAGCGCCGGGTGTGACCGGGACAGGGTGATCTGCGGACCACGCATGCCCTTGGCCACGTGCACCACGACGCAGCGGATCCGCTCGCCGTGGGCGTACCGCTCGCCGGGCACCTGCTCGGACTGCGGCAGCACGCCCTCCAGCTTGCCCAGGTCGACGCTGACGATGCCCTTCTCAATCCGCGTCTCGTGCGCCTGCACCACACCGGTGACCAGGTCGCCCTCACGGCCGACGTACTCGCCGAAGTGCACCTCGTCGGTGGCCTCCCGCAGCCGCTGGAGGATCACCTGCTTGGCGGTCATCGCGGCGATCCGGCCGAAGTCGTGCGGGGTGTCGTCCCACTCGCGCACCAGGCTGCCGTCGGCGTCCATCTCCTGCGCGTACACCAGGGCGGCGCCGGACTTGCGGTCGATCTCCACCCGGGCGTGCGGCTCGGCGCCGTCGGTGTGCCGGTAGGCGGTCAGCAGTGCGGTCTCGATCGCCGCGAGAATCGTGTCGAACGGGATCTCCCGCTCGCGCTCGAGTGCGCGCAGCGCCGCGAGGTCGATGTTCACCTCTCCTCGTCCTCCACATCATCTTCGTCGTCGATGTCGTCTGAATCGTCGAACTCGTCGGTGTCGTCCGCGTCGTCGAGCTCGTCCGGCTCGCCCAGCTCGGCGAGGCGGGTGAACTCGACCTGCACCCGGCCCGGACCCAGCTGGGCGTACGCCCAGGAGGTGCGGCCGTCGTCGGTCTCCAGCTGCACGCCGTCGTCGTCGGCGCCGACCACCCGGCCGGTCAGCTGCCGGTCGCCGCCGGGCTCCTCGCCGCGCTGACCGGGCAACGACGCCGCCGCCCGGACGGTCACCTTCACCAGCCGACCGACGTTGCGCCGCCAGTGCCGGGGCAGGGTGAGCGGCCGGTCCACGCCGGGCGAGCTGACCTCCAGCTGGTACTCGCCGGCGACGATGTCGCCGTCGGCCTCCTCGGCCGCGTCGAGCGCGGTCGAGACCGCGCGGGAGACGTCGGCGACGGCGTCCAGGTCGATCCCGCCGTCGCGGTCCACGATCACCCGCACCACGTGCCGGCGGCCGGCCCGGGAGACCGACAGGTCCTCCAGGTCGTAGCCGGCGCCGTTGACGACCGGCTCGATCACGGTCCGCAGTCGGGTACGACGCGCCGCGAGATCACCGCCGCGGGGACCGCCCTCGCGCGGCCCCCGGGGACCCGCGCCATCGCGGGGTCGACCCGTCGACCTGGTGGCACGGCCACGCTGCGTCATCTCCGCACCCTTTCCCTGGTCGACCGGGACGTCGTCCCGGCATGCCGGCACACCACCGGAGCGGACGCGCCGGTGGCTGCGCAGAGCGTAACGCGCCTGCCGGGCAGCGGGCCGGGCGGCGCACCGACGTCGGTGGCCCCCGCAGCGGCCCGGATGGTGTTGACTTGCCCGGTGGGGATCGGCAGAACGACACCGCGCGACCAATCATCCGGACATTCCCGGCGAAAGCTCCTGCGTACCGGAGCGCTGCTCGCGCTCGGCGGCGCGGTGGCGCCGCTGACCGGCTGTGATCTTTTCGACCGTGACGACCAGCCGGCGCCGCCGCCGGACCCGCTGCGGCCCATGGTGGACGAGTCCCTCGGTCTCGCCGCGGCGCACCGGGCGAGCGCGACCGCGCATCCGGAGCTGGCCGACCGGCTCAACGCGATCGCCGAGGCGCACACCGCGCACGCCACCGAACTGGCCCGGGTGATCGGCGTCGCGCTGCCCTCGGCGCCCGCCGCCGCGCCGAGCACCACCCCGGCGGCCGACCCGGCCGGTGCGCTGGCCGCCCTGCGCGCCCTGGAGAAGGCCGGCCAGCGCACCGCCACCGCCGCCTGCGCCGCCGCGCCCGCCGAACGGGCGGCGCTGCTCGGTTCGATCGCCGCCGCCCGGGCCACCCACCAGGAGGCACTGAAGTGAAGCAGCCGTCCGCCGCGGAGGCCCTCGCCGGCGCCCTGTCCGCCGAGTACGCGGCCATCTACGCCTACGGCCGGATCGGGGTACGTCTCACCGGGGCGGCCCGGGACGCCGCGCGCCAGGCGGAGGCCGCGCACCGACGCCGGCGCGATGCTCTGGTCGTGCAGCTCAGCACCAGCGGCGGCACCGTCCCACCGGACCGGGCCGGGTACGCGCTGCCGTTCCCGGTCACCGACCGGGCGAGCGCGCTGCGGCTCGCCGTCGAGGTGGAGGAACGCACGGCGGCGCACTGGCGGGCCGCGCTCGCGTCCACCACTGGCGCCGACCGGGACCAGGCGCTGGCCGCCCTGGTCGAGTACGCCGTACGGGCCACCCGGTGGCGCAAGACCGCAGGGGTGACCCCGCCGACTGTCGCATTTCCCGGCCGCCCGACCTGAACGGGTCTACTCCGGTTGCGGTGCGCATACCAGGTATGCATACTCCCTTGCCATGTCCATCCGTCACGGGCTGCTCGCCCTGCTCGAACGCGGCCAGATGTACGGCTACCAGCTGCGCGCCGCGTTCGAGGAGTCGACCGGCTCGACCTGGCCACTGAACATCGGGCAGGTCTACACCACGCTGTCCCGGCTGGAACGGGACGGTCTGGTGCGCCCGCTGCCGGAGAGCGAGGCCGGGCAGCGCCCGTACGAGATCACCGACGCCGGCCGGGCCGACCTCGCCCTGTGGTTCGCCACCCCGATCAGCCGTACCGACCGCCCCCGCGACGAGCTGGCGATCAAGCTGGCGCTCGCGCTCACCACCCCCGGGGTGGACGTCCGCTCGGTGGTGCAGGCGCAGCGCAGCGCGACGATGCGGGCGTTGCAGGAGTTGACCCGGTTGAAGTACGGCAGCGACCGGCCGGAGGACCTGCCGTGGCGGCTGGTCCTGGACTCGATGGTGTTCCAGGCCGAGGCCGAGGTCCGCTGGCTGGACCACTGCGAGACGAGCCTGGTGCGCCACCGACCCGCCGTCCCCCCGCCGTCCGCACCGGGACCGGGTGACACGCCCGAGGCGGCACGGTGGGCCGACGAGGAGGCGCGACGGTGAGCGGACCGGACGACGCGGTGCTGGAGCTGCGCGCCGTCCACCGCACCCACGGGGCCGGCCCGGCCGCCGTGCACGCCCTGCGCGGCGTCAGCCTCGTCGTCCGACCCGGTGAGCTGGTCGCCGTGATGGGCCCGTCCGGCTCCGGCAAGTCCACACTGCTGGCCCTCGCCGGCGGCCTGGACCGCCCGACCGACGGCGAGGTGTTCATCGAGGGTCAGCCGCTGGGGACGCTGGACCGGCGCGGGCTGGCCCAGCTGCGCCGCCGCCGGATCGGCTACATCTTCCAGCAGCTCAACCTGCTGGGCAGCCTGAGCGCCGTGGAGAACGTGGCCCTCCCGCTGGAACTCGACGGCACCAGCGGCCGGCGGGCCCGCTCGCTGGCCATGGCCGCGCTCACCGAGGTGGGGCTGCCGGCGGTGGGCGACCGCTTCCCCGACCAGCTCTCCGGCGGTCAGCAGCAGCGGGTGGCCATCGCCCGCGCGCTTGTCGGCGAACGGCGACTGGTGCTCGCCGACGAGCCGACCGGCGCGTTGGACTCGCAGACCGGCGAGGCGGTGCTGCACCTTCTGCGCCGTCGCATCGACGCGGGTGCCGCCGGGGTGCTCGTCACCCATGAGGCACGGCACGCCGGGTGGGCCGACCGGGTGGTGTTCCTGCGCGACGGGGTGCTTGTCGACACCACGGCCCCGCTGGGCAGCGTCGAGCAGTTGCTGTCCGGCAGCGACCGGTGACCACCCGCCGTACGCCGCGGGCCCCCGGCCGCGCCGACGTACCGGCGCCCAGGCCGACCACCCCGCCGGTCCGGACCGGCCGGCGGAGGTTCGCCGAGCTGACCGGCTCCTGGCGGGCCGCGCTGCGGATCGCCCGACGGGAGGCACGCCGCTCCCGCCGTCGCACCGCCCTGGTGCTCGCGATGATCGCCCTGCCGGTGCTGGTGCTGGCCTTCCTGGCGGCGAGCTACGACATGGCCGAGCTGACCCCGCAGGAGCGGGTCGACAGGCGACTCGGCGTGGCCGACGCGGAGCTGCGCTGGATCTCCCAGACCCCCGTCGAGCAGGACGAGTGGGGCGGCAGCTGGTACACGCGGGAGGGCGAGCACCTACCCGCCGGCCCGGTCACCGCCGGTCAGGTCGCCGCGCTGCTGCCGCCGGGCAGCCGCGTCGCCGAGGTACGCGCCCGCGTCCCGCTGACCGTGCGGGGGCCGGACCGCGACGAGAGCATCATCGGGCGGGTGCTGGACCTCACCGACCCGCTGGCCCGGGGAGTGGCCCGGTTCCGGGCCGGCCGCGCGCCGCAGCAACCCGGCGAGGTGGCGGTGAGTCCCGCCGCGCTGCGCCGCCTGGACCTGCGCCTCGGCCGTGCGCTGACGATGGCCGACGGGAAGGGGGCGTACACCGTCGTGGGGGTGGTGGAGTTCCCCGACGACCTCGGGCCGGTGGTGGCGCTGCACCCGGGAGCCGTTCCACGGACCGTTCCGGAGCTGGACAGCAGCTGGCTGGCGGACGTGCCCGGCGGCGTCGACGCCGCGCTTGTCGCCCGGCTCAACGACCGGGGCGTGCTCGTCACGCCCCGTCATCCGACCGGCTCCGTGCCCGAGCCGGGCCGCGGCTGGGCCGGCTCGATCGGCGCGACCGACACCAACGACCTGAGCACCGGCGTACTGATCGCCGGCCTCGGTCTGCTGGAGGTCGTCCTGCTGGTGGGGCCGGCGTTCGCGGTGGGCATCCGGCGCCGACGCCGGGACCTGGCGCTTGTCGCGGTGGCCGGCGGGGACGCCGCCCAGCTGCGCCGGGTCGTGCTCGCCGACGGCGTGGTGCTGGGTGTGCTGGGCGCCGTCGTCGGCCTGGTCCTCGGCGTCGCCGCGGCGTTCGCCGGTCGTCCGCTGGTGGAGCAGTACGTCTTCGGCGCCCGCTTCGGCGGGTACCGCTGCTGGCCGGCGGCCCTGGCGGTGCTCGGCGGGGTCGCGGTGCTGACCGGGGTGCTCGCCGCGCTGGCGCCGGCGTGGACCGTCGCCCGGCAGGACGTCAGCGCGGGTCTGGCCGGGCGTCGTACGCCGCCGGCCTCCCGGAGCCGATGGCTGGCGCTCGGGTTGTCGCTTGTGGCCGGCGGGGCGGCGCTGGCGGCGTTCGGCGCCGCCCGGACCTCGCCGGCGGTGATCCTCACCGGCCTCATCCTCGGCGAGCTCGGCCTGGTGTGCTGCACGCCCACCCTGATCGGTGTGCTCGCCCGGCTCGGCCGGGTGCTGCCGCTGGCGCCCCGCATCGCGTTGCGCGACGCCAGCCGCAACCGCGCCGCCGCCGCCCCGGCCATCTGCGCCGTGATGGCCGCCGTGGCGAGCAGCGTGGCGCTCGGCGGCTACCTGGCCAGCGACGGCGTCCGCGACCGGCACGCCTACCAGCCGCTGCTGCCGCCCGGGCACGTGCTGGTCAGCCCGAACGACTTGACCCGGCTGCCCACGCTGGCCCAGGTCACCGACGCGGCGCGGGAGCAGTTGGGCACCGACGCGGTAGTCGGGGTGTCCGCGGCGGTCTGCGTGCCGCCGGACGGCGGGTACTGCGACGTGGCACCGGCGCTGCCGGCCGAGCAGGCCTGCCCCTGGCGGGCCGGGGACGACCTCTCCGCGGCGCAGCGTCGCCAGGCCCGGGCCGATCCCCGCTGCCAGCGTCGCGCGGTGGACTACTACGGCACCTACGTGGAACCTCTGGTGGACGACGGAACGGCGCTGCCGCAGCTCACCGACGCCGATCCGGCGGCGACCGCCGCCGCGACGGCGGTGCTGCGCGCCGGCGGCGTGGTGGTGACCGACCCGCGTTACCTGCACAACGGGCTGGTGACCGTGCAGGTCAAGCGAGCGGACGCCGGATCGGACCAGCCGACGACGGCCGCCGCCGACCTGCCCGGGTACGCGCTGCCCGCGGCGGTCGGCCAGTCCCGCCTGCTGCTCTCCGCCGCCGCGCTGCGCGAGCTCGACCTGAAGCCGACGCCGGCCGGCTGGGTGATCGGCACCTCGTCACCGCCGAGCGGGGAACGGCAGGAGCGGTTCGCCGCCGCCCTGCGTCCCTTCGGGGCGGTCTCGCTCATGGTGGAGAGCGGTGGCGCCCCGGGGGACATCTCGCCGCTGCTCCTGCTGCTCGCGGCGGCGGCCGGGCTGATCACGGTGGGGGCGGCCGGGATCGCCACCGCGCTCGCCGCCGCCGAGGGCCGCGCCGAGTTGACCACCCTCGCCGCGGTCGGCGCGGCGCCGGCGGTCCGCCGTGTGCTGGCGATCTGCCAGGCCGGGGTCATCTCCGGCCTCGGCTCGGTGCTCGGCATCGTGGCCGGCCTGGGCACCGCCGCGATCGTGCTGTTCTCGGTGAACCGCCAGTACGCCACGGACTGGCCGACACCCGTGCCGTACCCGTACCTCGTGCCGTGGCCGGTCCTCGGTGTCCTGGTGCTGGTGCCCCTGGTGGCGATGCTCGGCGCTGGCCTGTTCACCCGCGCCCGGCTGCCGATCGAGCGGCGACTGGACTGAGCCGACCGCGCGGCGGCCGATCCGGGACCGCGCGGGGGTGCCGCCGGGGCGCGACAGCCGGCAGACTGATCGGCGTGTCAGTGCTGGGAAACCTCACCCGCCGCGTCGGTCACCACCGCTGGTTCGGCGCCGCCGCCCGCCTGCTCGTCCCCGCCGACCGGATGGTCGGCCGGCTGACCCGGGGCCGGGTCGTCGCGCTCGGCCTGTTGCCGTCCCTGCTGATCACCACTGTGGGTCGTCGCTCCGGCAAACCGCGCGCAATCCCCTGCTCTACGTCCCCGACGGCGACGCGTACGTGGTGATCGGCTCGAACTGGGGGCAGACCCACCAGCCCGGCTGGGCGACGAACCTGCTCGCCGAGCCGTCGGCCGAGGTGGCAGTGAAGGGCCAGCGGATCCCGGTGCGGGCCGAGCTGGCCACGGGCACCGACCGGGACCGGTTGTGGCGGTTGCTGGTCACCGAGTGGCCGGCGTACCGCACGTACGTGCAGCGGGCCGGCGGCCGGGAGATCCGCATCTTCCGGCTGGTGCCCACCGGGCGCGGCGAGCCGTCCGGCCCGCCGCCGGCTGGCTAGGCTGACAACCGGTAGCGAGGCGGAGGCGGACCCGTGAGCGCGAGCAGCGAGCAGGCCGGTGTCGACCGGGGCCTCGACGATCGACGGTGGACGGTGGCCGAGCGGGTGGCCGAGGCCATCGGGAGGCGTTTCTCCGCCGAGGTGCTCGCGGTCGCGGTGCACGGTCCTCTGGCGCACGGCGACGACGACGGCGGTGGGGACCGCGAGGTGGGGATGCTGGTGGTCACCTACCGGCCCGGCACCGGTCCGCCGGTGGCGACCCGTCGGGTGGACGGGGTGCTCGTCGACCTGACCGTGGCCGCCGCCGAGGACTACCTGGCGCAGGCCCGGGTGCTCTCCCCGCTGTGGCCGCTGACCGCGGACCGGTACGTCACCACGCAGGCGTTGCACGACCCGACGGGCTGGCTGCGGATGTTGCGCGATGAGCATCTCGGGCGGCTGGCCCGGGCGCGGCCGGCGGAGTTCAGCACGGCGGCGCGGCAGGCCTGGTACCGGGGCTCCGCGGCGCACGCGCGGGCCGCCCGGCTGGCCGAGTGGTACGAGACCGACCAGGCGTTGCTGATGCTCGGCGAGGCACGGTTGGCCGCGGCGACGGTGACCGGTCTGCTGACCCGCACCTACTTCCGTGATCCCGGTGACGCGGTACGCCGTACCGGTCTGGCGGGCGCGGACATGACCGAGGTGGGTACGGTGCTGGCCCGGCAAGCCGACGAGTTGACCGCCCGCGGCCGGCCGGTGGACGGCACGGTCGACGACCTGCTCAGCGGCTGACGGCTGTCACAGGCCGCCCTGGACGCCGATCAGCGAGCCGATCAGGTAGGTGGCTCCGGCCGCGGCGGCGCCGAGCAGCAGCTGACGCAGGCCGCTGGTCCACCAGGGCCGGCCGGTGAAGCGGGCGACGACCGCCCCGGCGGCGAACAGGCCGAGCCCGCCGACGGCGAGCGCCAGCCACAGGTCGGTGGCGCCGAACAGGTAGGTCAGCAGCGGCACCAGCGCCCCCACCGAGAAGAACACGAACGACGAGATCGCCGCCGCCCACGGGCTGGGCTGGTCGTCGGGGTCGACGCCCAACTCCTCGCGTACGTGCACCCGCAGGGCTTCCTCCGGGTCGCGGCGCACCGCCTCGGCGACCTGGGTGGCCAGGTCGCGGGGAAGGCCACGGGCGACCCACGCGTCGGCCAGTTCGCGGGCCTCCGCCTCGGGGTGCCGTTCCAGCTCGCGCCGTTCCTTGGCGACCTCGGCGGCGACCTGTTCGTTGGCGGAGCGGACGCTCGTGTACTCGCCGAGGCCCATCGAGATCGCCCCGGCCACCAGGCCGGCGGTGCCGGTCAGCACGATGCTGCGCGGCGACACCCCACCGCCGCCGACCCCGGCGATCAGGGCGATGTTGGTGACGAGGCCGTCCATCGCGCCAAAGACGGCCGGGCGCAGCCAGCCGCCGGAGACGTCGGCGTGGTGCGCTTCGCGCAGCGCGGCGGGTGTGTCGGTCACGGCAGGGTCAGGATCTCGTGGCCGTCGTCGGTCACCACGATCGTGTGTTCGAACTGGGCTGTCCATTTCCGGTCCTTGGTGACGACGGTCCACCCGTCGTCCCACATGTCGTACTGGTAGGTGCCGAGGGTGATCATCGGCTCGATGGTGAAGGTCATCCCCGGTTCCATGATGTCGGTGGGGCGGGGACTGTCGTAGTGCGGCACGTACAGGCCGCTGTGGAAGGACTCCCCGATGCCGTGGCCGGTGAAGTCGCGGACCACGCCGTAGCCGAACCGCTTGGCGTACGACTCGATGACCCGGCCCACGACGTTGATCTGGCGGCCCGGTGCGACCGCGCGGATGCCGCGCATCATCGCCTCGTGGGTCCGCTCGACCAGGAGGCGGGCCTCCTCGCTGACCTCGCCGACGCAGAAGGTGGCGTCGGTGTCGCCGTGCACCCCACCGATGTACGCGGTGACGTCGACGTTGATGATGTCGCCGTCCTGGATGACGGTCGAGTCCGGGATGCCGTGGCAGATGACCTCGTTGAGGCTGGTGCAGCAGGACTTGGGGAAGCCCTTGTAGCCAAGCGTCGACGGGTAGGCGCCGTGGTCGCAGAGGAACTCGTGCACCATCTTGTCGATCTCGTCGGTGGTCACGCCGGGCTTGCAGTGTTCGCCGGCGAGCTGGGTCGCCTGGGCGGCCAGCCGGCTGGCGATCCGCATCTTCTCGATGGTCTCCGGCGTCTGCACGTGGGAGCCGCGCCACTCCTGCGGGCGCTTCTTGCCCACGTACTCCGGTCGGGCGATGTGGGACGGCACCTGTCGCATCGGGGAGAGGGCGCCGGGTGTCAGCGGCGGACGGACGGTCATGGCGCAAGCCTATCGCCGGAGCCGCTGGTGACCCGCGCCACGGCCGCGGCGGACCGGTTGTTGCCCCGCCAGGTCGGCTGTGCCATGGTGTCTGCGTGGATCAAGGGGGAGCACCACCCGTCTTCTCCGCCAGCGCGGAGATCGACGGTGATCACCTCCACGTGGTGGTGGCCGGCGAGGTCGACATGGCGACCGCCGACACCATGCTCCAGACTGCGCTGCGGGAGCCCGCCGAGCAGATCACGCTGGACCTGAGCGCGGTCACCTTCTTCGACTCGGCTGCCATCCACGCCCTGGTCCGGCTCGCCCAGCAGTTCCCCGGCACGCTCACGGTGCTGCCGTCACGGCAGGTCCGCCGGGTGCTGGAGATCTCCGGTCTGGGCGAGCAGAGCTGGCTGCGCCCGGCCTGAGCCACCGGCCCCCGTCGGGCGCGCGCTCAGCCCTGTAGCCGCCGGCGCAGCGTCACCTCGGTGCCCTCATCGGTACGCCGCACCGACAGGTCCCCCAGTGCCTTGATCAGGGACAGGCCGCGCCCCCGGAACCCGGAGCCGGTCGACTCCCGCCACCGCCCGCTGTCGCGCACCGTGGCGGTCACCGTGCGGTCCTCGATGGCCACCTCCACGCTGATCATCGGCTCGGTGGGGTGCACCGGGTGCTCGATGGCGTTGGCGGCGGCCTCGGAAACGGCGACGGTCAGGTCGAACAGGTCGGTCTCGCCGACCGAGTGCGCGACGAGGAAGTCCTCCAGGCGCTTGCGCAGCACGCTCAGCCGGGTCGGGTCCGCCGGCAGCCGCAACGCGAAGCGGTTCAGCTCGGCGGCCTCCAGGCCGAGCACCGCCACGTCGTCCCGCCGTTGCTGCCCGACGACCCGCTCGATGACGGCGTCGATGAGGTCCGCCACGTGCTCGCCCGGGGTGGCGGCGTCGACGCGGAGCTGGGCGAGCCCGGCGTCGATGCCGAGAGTGCGGTCCTCGATGAGGCCGTCGGTGTAGAGGAGCAGCCGTTCGCCGGCGCGCAGCTCCCCGTCGGCCGTCCGGTACGTCGTGTCGGGGATGGCACCGATCGGCGGCCCCAACGCGCGGTCGTGCAGGAACGCCACGTCGCCTCCTCGGATCAGCAGTGGGGAGGGGTGACCGGCGCTGGCGTACCGCAGCCGGCCGGTGCGCGGGTTGAACAGCAGGCAGACCACCGTCGCGAACGAGCGGCCCTCGGTGGAGCCGACCAGCCGGTTGAGCCGGGTCAGTGACGCGCCCGGGTCGAAGCCCTCCAGCACGTACGCCCGCAGCGCGTTGCGCAGTTGCCCCATCGCCGCGGCGGCCCGGACGCCCTTGCCGACCACGTCGCCGATGACGAGCACCAGCTCGTCGCCGTCCAGTGCGATCACGTCGTACCAGTCGCCGCCGACCTCGACGTCGGCGCTGCCGGGCAGGTAACGGCTGGCCACCACCGCGCCCGGCAGTTGCGGCAACGACTGGGGCAGCAGGCTGTGCTGGAGGGTGGTGGCGATGCGGTGTTCGGCCTCGTAGAGCTGGGCATTTTCCAACCGCACGCCGACGAGCCGGGCCAGCTGGGTCAGCGCGGCGTCGTCGGCCTGCGCGTCGTCGCCGGCGGCCCGCCAGACCCGCAGCTCGCCGAGCTTCTCGCCGGTGGTGCCGGTCAGGTCGGCCACGAAGGACGGGTCGGCGGCGGTGGTGCCACCGCCGTCCGCCTCGGAACGCGCGTCGGCCGCGCTGACCACCACCCGGGCCGCTTCGGCGAGGCTCAGCGCGTGCCGGGCCGCGACCTGGAGCACGTCGGAGGTCGACCGGGCGGTGTTCACCGCCACCGCCGCGTCGGCCAGCGCACGGAGCCGGCGGATTATCTGCCCGCGCAGTTGACCCAGCTCCACGTTGGCCCGCACCCGGGCGATCAGCTCCTGCCCGGAGAACGGCTTGGTGAGGTAGTCGTCGGCCCCGATGGAGAGCCCGGCGACGGCCTCCGCCGAGCCGGCGCGGGCGGAGAGCAGCACGATCGGCACATGCCGCGTACGCGGGTCGGCGCGCAGGGCGGTCACCAGCCCGAACCCGTCCAGGCGGGGCATCATCACGTCGGTGAGCACCAGGTCGAACGCACCCTCCCGGGCCAGCGGCAGGGCCATCAGCCCGTCGCTGGCGGTGACCACCTCCCAGGTGGGCGAGAGCAGGCGGGTGACGTGTTCGCGCAGGTCCACGTTGTCGTCGACGACGAGGATCCGGCCGGCCGGGCTGACCGGGGTCGGGCTGCTGTCGAACTCCGGCGTGCCCTCCGCGCCAGCCCACAGCGCGGTCTCCGCCACATAGAGGCGGGCCTGCTCCGGTTCGCCGGCGGGCAGGGGGCCGAACGCCGCCACCCGGTCGGCGGGCAGGTGCGCCGACCCGAACGGGATGGTCACCGTGAAGGTGCTGCCCTCGTCGACGCGACTGGTCAGCCCGACCTCGCCACCGTGCATCTCGACCAGCTCCCGAACCAGCGCCAGGCCGATCCCGGTGCCCTCGTGGGTGCGGGCGCGCACGCCGGGCACCCGGTGGAACCGTTCGAAGACGTGCGGCACCTCGGCCGGCACGATCCCCACGCCGGTGTCGGTCACCTCGAGCCGGGCGCCGGCCTCCACGGTCCGGATCCGGACCCGGATCTCACCGTCGAAGGTGAACTTGACCGCGTTCGACACCAGGTTGAGGACGATCTTCTCCCACATGTCCCGGTCGACGAAGACCGGCGTGGGCAGCGGCGGGCAGTCCACCACCAGTCGCAGGCCGGCCCGGTCGGTGGCCGAGCGGAACGTGCTGGCCAGCCGGGCCGTGTAGCCGGACAGGTCGGTGGGCAGGAAGCGGGCGGCGAGCCGACCCGACTCCAGCCGGGAGAAGTCCAGCACCGTGTTGACGAGCTTGAGCAGGCGCAACGCGTTGCGGTGCATCATCGTGAGGCGCTCGGTGTCGGCGGCGGGCAGCGCCGGGTTCGCCAGCATGTCCTCCAGTGGGCCGAGCACCAGGGTCAGTGGCGTACGGAACTCGTGGCTGACGTTGGCGAAGAAGTTGGTCTTCGCCTGGTCGAGCGCGGCCAATTCGGCCGCCCGGGCCCGCTCCTGCTCGTACGCCCGCTGCTTGCCGACGGCCCGGGAGATCTGCGCGGCCACCAGGTCGAGGAAGTCGCGGTAGTCGTCGCCGAGCGGCAGCCGGCGGGCCACCCCGACGACCAGCGCGCCGACCGCCTCGTTGACTGCCGTGATGGGCAGTACGAGAGCCTGGTGAGCCGCTTCGGCCGGCGGCGGATCGAGCAGGTCCGCCACGTCGACGGTGGTGCGCTCACCCTGGGCGGCGACCCGGGCGAGCAGGTCGGCCGGCACTTCGACGGTCGCCGGATCCGTGCCACTGGCCCCGGCCAGGGCGAGGCGACCGCTGTCGTCACTCAGGTAGATCAACGCGAAGGGCACGTCCGCCCGGTGCCGACCGAGCACGTCGGCGGCGGCCCGGCCGAGTTCGCCGGCACTGCCCACGTCGGCGAGCTCGGCGCCCAGCTCGGCCAGCGCCCGCAGCCGCCGTTCACCGAGCACCCGCCCGGTGGTTTCGTTGACGATGCAGTAGACGCCGCTGACCGTGCCGTCGTCGCCCCGGATCGGGTCGTACGAGACGTTGAAGTAGGTCTCTTCGACGAAGCCGTACCGGTCCAGCAGGAAGGGGTGGTCCTCACCGCGGTAGGAACGGCCGGTGCGCCGGACGCCGTCCAGCAGCGGGCCGAGAACGTCCCAGGTCTCCGCCCAGTGCCGGCGGGCCGGCTGGACGAGCACGTCCGGGTGCTTGGCGCCGATCGTCGGGCGGTAGGCGTCGTTGTAGAAGGCGAGCTGTTCGTCGCCCCAGAACATCACGATCTGCGCGCTGGAGGCGAGCATCATGCCTACCGCGTTGGAGAGCGCCGCCGGCCAGTGCCCGGGCGCACCCAGCGGGGTCGTGGACCAGTCGAAGTCGCGTAGCCGTTGGCCCAGCTCGCCGCCGGCCGCGAACGCAGACTCCAGCATCGGGGGGATCTCCCCACCGTCCGCGAAGGGATGCCCGGTGTCCGCGCCCCCCTGGGCCGAGCTCATGCAGCCTCCCCCGCTCCGGCCGTGCCCCTCAGCCGTTGATCTCCACCCGCTGTGCTCCGACTTGTACCCCGGCGGACCAGCAACGTAACGCATGCCGCTCCGTGGACGCTGATTACCTCCACCACATCCGTCGGTCACCCGACAGGTGGGATCAGGCGATGACGGTCGAGCCGGTGGCGTCGGGACGCTCGGGCAGGTCAGAAGACGGGCAGCCCATCGATGCTTGCCGCATTCTTGGTGGCCCGGTAGGTCACCAGATCGTCGGCGCTGCGGCGGGAGTGTGAGCTGAGCAACAGGTCGCGTTCGGCGCGGAAGTCCATCAGGGGAACGGCGTAGCCGCAGGAGTCGCTGACCCGCTCGACCTCGACGCTGATCACGGCCCGCACCCCGTGCGCGTCCGGGGGCTCGGGGAACTCGGCGATCCGCTCGGCGAAGGCGTCGTCGGTCACCGCGACGCTGCTGCCCCGACCGTGCAGCCGGACGATCTTCGGTGGCCCGTCGAAGGCGCAGAACATCAGCGTGATCCGGCCGTTGTCCCGCAGGTGGGCGATGGTCTCGGCACCGCTGCCGTGATAGTCCAGGTACGCCACCTGGTGCGGGCCGAGGATCACGAAGGTGCCCCGCATGCCCTTCGGCGAGACGTTGACGTGCCCCTCGGCACCGGACGGCGCGGTGGCCACGAAGAAGACCGGCTGGGCCGTGATGAAGTCACGCAGCCGACCGTCGATCTCCGGATAGACCTTGCCCATACGCCGATCCTCCCACCGGCCGCCGCACCTGGCGGGGGCGACCTACGTCACACCCGACCGGGACCGTTCAGCCGCCCGGACCAGTGCGGTGATCGGGCGCGGATCCGGCTCGTTCTCCGGATGCCACTGCACGCCCAGCACGAACGGCAGGCCCGGGTCCTCCACCGCCTCGATCACGCCGTCGGCCGCCCACCCGGTGACCGTCAGCCGTCCGGGATCGGCGACCGCCTGGTGGTGGTACGAGTTGACCCGCCGCACCCCCGCCAACACCGTCGCGGCGAGGCTGCCCTCAGCGAACCGCACCGCGTGGGCGCCGTAGACCCCGGGCGCAGGGCGATGCTCCTCGTGGCCCACCACGTCCGGCAGGTGCTGGTGCAGACGTCCGCCGTAGGCGACGGCGAGCAGTTGCATTCCCCGGCAGACGCCGAGCACCGGCAACCCGACCGCGAGCGCGGCCGCCAGGAGGGCAAGCTCACCGGCGTCCCGGTCCGGCCGGTCCTCGGTACGCGGATGCCGCGGCTGGCCGTACCGCCCCGGACCCACGTCGGCGCCCCCGGCCAGCAGCAGCCCGTCGAGGACGGCCAGCACCTCGGCGTCCTCGTCGTCCGGAGGCAGCACCACCGCCCGACCACCGGCGGCCGTCACCGCCCGCACGTACGCCTCGGGCACCAGCACGGCCGGTACGCCCCGCCAGACCGCCCAGTCGGCGGGTTCGACGTACGCGCTGATCCCGATCAGCGGCCGCCTCACAGCGCTGGCACCGTCCGCGACTGCGGGGCTCGCAAACCCGGCTCACTCCTCGCGCTCACAGCGCTGGCACCGTTCGCGACTGCGGGGCTCGCAAGCCCGGCTCACTCCTCGCGCTCACAGCGGCGTGACATACGCGCCGGTGATGCCGCCGTCGACCACGAACTGCGCGGCGGTCATGAACGAGGCGTCGTCGCTGGCCAGGAACGCCACCGCGGCGGCGATCTCCTCCGGCTGCCCGAACCGTCCCATCGGCACGTGCACCAGGCGGCGGGCGGCGCGTTCCGGGTCGGCGGCGAACAGCTCCAGCAGCAGCGGGGTGGCGACCGGGCCGGGGCAGAGCGCGTTGACCCGGATGCCCTCGCGGGCGAACTGCACGCCCAGCTCCCGGGTCATCGCCAGCACGCCGCCCTTGCTGGCGGTGTACGCGATCTGCGACGTCGCGGCCCCCATCAACGCCACGAACGAGGCGGTGTTGATGATCGAACCCTTGCCCTGGCGGCGCATGTGCCCAATCGCGTACTTGCAGCACAGGTAGACGCTCGTGGTGTTGACCCGCAGCACCCGTTCCCAGGCGTCCAGGCTGGTGTCCAGGATGGAGTCGTCGTCCGGCGGGGAGATGCCGGCGTTGTTGAACGCGATGTCGACCCGCCCGTGCCGCTCGACCACACCATCGAACAGGTCGCGTACCGCCGTCTCGTCGGCGACGTCGGTGCGGACGAACTCGCCGCCGCACTCCTGGGCGGCCTTCTCGCCGGCCTCCGCGTCGATGTCGACGCAGACCACCCGCGCCCCCTCGGCGGTGAACCGCCGCACGGTGGCCAACCCGATCCCGCTGCCCGCTCCGGTGACCACGGCCACCCGGTCCTGCAACCGACCCTGCACTGGCGTCACTCCTCCGTCGCGATGAACACGTTCTTGACGTCGGTGAAGGAGTGCAACGCGTCCGGGCCCAGCTCACGGCCGAGCCCGGAGCGCTTCATCCCACCGAACGGGGTCCAGTAGCGCACCGAGGAGTGCGAGTTGACGCTGAGGTTGCCGGCCTCGACGGCACGGGCGAGCCGCAGGGCGCGGCCCACGTCCCGGGTCCAGATCGAGCCGGAGAGGCCGTACTCGGTGTCGTTGGCGAGCCGGACCGCGTCCGCCTCGTCGTCGAACGGGAGCACCGACACCACCGGGCCGAAGATCTCCTCCCGCCAGTGCCGGTCGGCTGGCGAGTCGGCCAGCAGCACCGTCGGGGCGTGCCAGAAACCGGGGCCGTCCGGGCAGGAGCCGGTGAACGCCACAGTCGCCCCGGTCACGTAGCCGGCGACCCGGTCCCGCTGGGCCGCCGAGATCAGCGGACCCATCTCGGCGGTGTCCCGGGACGGGTCCTGGACCCGCACCGCGCGTACCGCCGGTTCGAGCAGTTCCAGGAACCGGTCGTACACCGGGCGTTGGACCAGGATCCGCGACCGTGCGCAGCAGTCCTGGCCGGCGTTGTCGAAGACCGCGCCGGGCGCGGTCGCGGCGGCGCGTTCCAGGTCGGCGTCGGCGAACACGATGTTGGCGCTCTTGCCGCCCAGCTCCAGGGTGAGCCGCTTCACCTGGGCGGCGCAGCCGGCCATGATGCGCGTGCCGACCTCGGTGGAGCCGGTGAAGCAGATCTTGCGGACCGCCGGATGGCTGACGAATCGCTCCCCCACCACCACCCCCTCGCCGGGGATGACTGTGAACACGTCGTCGGGCAGGCCTGCCTCGCGGGCCAGCTCGGCCAGGCGCAGCGCGGTGAGCGGGGTCAGCTCGGCGGGTTTGAGCACCACTGTGTTGCCGGCCGCGAGGGCGGGGGCGAACCCCCAGGCGGCGATCGGCATCGGGAAGTTCCACGGCACGATCACCCCGACCACGCCGAGTGGCTCGTGGAAGGTGACGTCCCACCCGCCGGGTGCCGGGATCTGCCGTCCGGTCAGCCGTTCGGGCGCCCCGGCGTAGTAGTCCAGCACGTCGCGGACGTTGCCGGCCTCCCACCGGGCGTTGCCGACTGTGTGCCCGGAATTGCGGACCTCCAGGGCGGCCAGTTCGTCCAGGTGCGCGTCGACGACGACGGCGAACCGCCGCAGCAACCGCCCCCGATCCCCCGCC